>JBBRLW010000152.1:0-5846 GCA_038231115.1 Bacteroidia bacterium | reverse complement strand
GGGCTCATAAACGGTTCCATACCAGCCAGATACACCTTCCTTGATCACGTTCGGCAAGGTAGAGCGCGCTGAAGTCTGGTTAACGAAGCTGGATCCGTTATAGCTGTAATAGGATACTCCGATGGCCGCCTTATTCCAGGTATTGGCCGTCATTCCTTTATATGTTTTCCCATTCGGATCGGTATAGCCCCAGCCTATATATCCGATAACATTGGTCTCTGAGCGTAGAAAAGTAGCGGTAGAATCATATTTGACCGTCCATCCGCGCTTGGTCAGCATTCTGGATGCACTTCCCATGGCGAGGGAAAGGTTATAATCATACACGCCTGCGGTATTATCAATAACGAACTTGACTTTGCTGCGATCCACGTATGTATTCGCTCCCGAGCGGTCAATCAGCGCATAGCAATCTGCCTGTGTGTAGGCAGCGATCCGTGTTACGAGATACATATTGTACTTCTTGCGGATATAATGATCCTTCACCATATAGTAGGGATGCTTATTCTTGGTGTACGTCGTGATATTGGTATAGTAATCTCCTTTGCCGATGCAGGCTTTGAGCGATCCGAGGATCAGACTCAGCTCTGAATCAAAGCTCGCACAGCGGACTTTATTCAGTAAGGGGGCCGAGACCTGATTGCAGGTATCGGAACGGGTAATTTTTAGAGGACATCCCTGAGTCAGTACCAGATAGTTGAGCTTATCCTGGATTTTGTGTCCGGTAATGGTATCCTCGATCTGCTTCCTGATTTTCTCAAACGTCAGGGAATCAATGATTTCCGAAGTTGTTCCCTTGAACCGGATCAGGTTCTGGGATGGGATGTTCCGCTTTTTCATGAAGTAATTCGCCACGCGTATCGCACCTGTATCAGTGAGATTAACGATGACGCCGACATCATTGTAGTTGACCGGTGCCTGGGCCATGGCAGCGATAGAAGAAGCGAGGCAAACTAACAATGTGAGAATCTCTAAAACTCCCCTTAAATGCGACCTTTCTTGCATAATATTAGTCAAATGATGCTCCTTTCCGAGAGCTTTTAATTAATTTGCTACGAAATACGCTGATTTATGAGGAACCTTTTTTACGTTATTGCGCTACTTCTTTCATGTGCCATGAATGCCAGTAGTCAGTCCTTTTCGCGGGACTATGCTGTAGAGCTAAGCGCGGTTGTGAATGCTTCAACAACACAAATTCAGCTCAGCTGGCCTGTGCTCAGTGCCCCTACCTCCAACGGATTTGACGTATATCGGAAGCTCAAAAGTGGCAAAAGCTGGGGATCTGCCCTTGCAAATCTCTCCGGAGGCACTGGTTCTTACACAGATAAGACAGTCAAAACGGGCATTGCTTACGAGTATAAGGTCGTAGCAAACTACTCAAACACCGTCGGAAGCGCTACAACCTACTTCAAGGCATACGGATATATTCTCTCCGGAATCGAGATTCCTGTCACCGAAAATCGCGGCAGAATCCTGCTCGTGGTGGAGGATTCTGTGAGAGCGCTGGCCATGGTTCAGCTTAATCAGCTGATTATGGATATGCGCTGCGATGGCTGGCTGGTACATACCATCAAGGTCAACAGAGGAGATAAAGTAAAATCAGTGAAAAGCGCTATTTTGACGGTTTATAATCAGTATAAGGATTTAAGATCGCTGTTTTTAATCGGACGTGTTCCGGTCCCTTATTCAGGCTTTTTCAATCCAGACGGCCATACTGATCATATCGGTGCCTGGCCATCAGATGCTTTCTATGGAGATATGGACGGAACCTGGACAGATAATCTGAACATGAATCCGAAATACACAGGAAATCCGACCCGTATCATTAACAACTCCGGAGATGGCAAATACGATGATGATATTATTCCGAGTGCTATTGAACTCGAAGTAGGACGTATCGATTTCAATGATATGCACGGCTTTGCCGGCGGAAAACTCACAGGTGATAATCTCATCAAGCCCTATCTGCAGAGAGACCACGATTTCCGCAACAAAGTATTCACCGCTCAGGAGCGTGCACTGGTATATGACAATTTTGGTCCGATGGGTGGGGAGGCATTTCTGGCTTCCGGAGTAAAATCTTATGCGCCGATGTTCGGTTCAGCAAACGTAAAAGACCTGACAACGCATCCTGCAACGATGCTGGACTCCCTGAGAAAGTACTCGTACCTGGGTGTCTATGGATCAGGTGCCGGAAGCTACACTTCAGCGGCCGGAATTAGCGGTTCAGACTCCTTCAAAAATAGTGTTCCTTACAAAGGAGTATTCAATATGTACTTCGGATCCTATTTTGGAGACTGGGATAATAAGGATAATTTTCTCCGTGCTCCGTTGGCTTCGAACGGCTATGCACTGACCAATTGCTGGTCAGGACGTCCGCACTGGTATTTCCACCACATGGCACTCGGAGAAACCGTAGGATACTCGGCTTCCCTGAGCCAGCAGGATACCGATATTTATTTCCGCCAGTTTTACGGACAGGCTTACGGCGCACTGCGCAATAATTCCTTCCACGGAGACCCGACGCTCAGGCTGCATTCGCTCTACACTCCGAAGAAAGTTACGCTAAAGCTTACCGAGCAGGCCAGTCCTATGAATGCACGCGTAGCCCTGACATGGAATAAAGCGCGGGAGAAAAACCTCAAAGGATATATTGTGTATCGCACTGATGACTGGAGCAAAGTTCCGGTACGCCTGACTACAAATGCCGTTACCGATACCTTCTGGACAGACTCCCTTCCACTGCGTGGAATGAATCATTATATAGTCAAAGCAGAAGTACTGACAACATCCGCCAGCGGAAGCTACTATAATCTTTCCGAGGGCGTGACCGATAGCGTAAAGAGCATCTATGGATTTTCTGCCGTATCCGAAATTCCGGCAATATCCCAGACTTTATGGACAATCTATCCAAATCCAGTATCACACGGAGAGTCTATAAAAACTCAATTCGGTGATAATAGCTTAACCAATAGCACTTTGGCAATTATTGATATTACAGGAAGAGTATTACGTCAGGTGGCCATTGCTGGAAATACCAGCGCTGAAATATCTACCTCCGGACTCAGCGCCGGCGTATATTTTATTCAGCTGCAGCACCAGGGAACACCTACGGATACGCGTAAAATCATTATCCGATGATCTCTATTATTATGGGCTCCTCCTCCGATCTGCATATCATGCAGGAGGCAGCGGAGGTACTGGCTTCTTTGGAAGTCGCTTACGAGATTACAGTAGTATCTGCGCACCGGACACCCGACAGAATGTTCGATTATGCCCGGACAGCGCGCGAGCGTGGCCTGAAGGTCATTATAGCAGGTGCGGGAGGCGCAGCGCATCTTCCGGGGATGATTGCTTCCCTGACCACGCTTCCGGTAATTGGCGTACCCGTCAAATCGAGCATATCTATTGATGGCTGGGACTCGGTGCTATCTATTCTACAAATGCCTCCGGGGATTCCGGTGGCTACCGTCGCACTCAATGCCGGACGTAATGCAGGTATATTAGGCGCTCAGATCCTTGCCATAAACGATTCTACACTTACACAACGTCTTGAGGACTATAAGCTCTCATTAGTCACTAAGGTCGATACAATGATTCAGGAAGTAGAAGGTCGATTTCCGGATGCGGCACAGCGCTATACTTCCGGACTGCCTATGCCTGGTCCTTATATGGATATAGAATAGGCCGGCTTGGAGAAGCATCGCTCTCAAAAGCGGCGATCTGCAAATTGAGCAGATACCATCCCTGCGCTACGCTCTCCGGAGCATAAATCATTTCTGTGACGGTCTTGCTGCGATCCCATTCTTCATTTGAATCCGGCTTCTCGCAGAAGAAAATCTTGTGGGTAGCCAGAATCGTATCATCCTCCTTATCTAATGAAGGCAAGTCGGTTAGCAGATGCTTCAATCGGGGGAGATTGTGTACCATCCACAAGGCAGATTCCACGCTAAAATAAGCCGGACTTTCTCCGGAGTAGTGCTGCATCGTCTTCGTCTCGGCATTGGGAAGCGTCCGGATCACAAGTGCTTCGATATGCATATCATGATCCAGATAAGGACTCAAAGCAGTACGGACATCATCGGCAGTGATGGCATAGGCACCGACAAAATCAGCAGGCAATGGTATATCGATCAGCAGGCTACGAAACATGGTTCCATCGAGGACATCGGAGATATAGATGGGTTCGCGGGAAATATGTCCGGCGCACTCCGTATGCGTTCCATTGCCATGAGGATTGAAAGTGATTGTCTCACAGTTACAGCTCCCACCGCGTTGGGTATCACCAATGAATCCTCCAGCTTCTACGGTTTGGTATTGGATATTCTCCAGGTAAAAGGCACTCGGATTCAGCATCGGCTGCCTTCTCAGCGGAATAGACAGATCTATCGGAGTTGAAAAGCTGATCTGGTTATAATTGGACATAGAAAAGTAGATGATAGAGACAACAAATGTATGCCTCGACTCTTAGAACACGTATAATAAATTGAGTCTTTATTAAATGAAATCGTCCGCCCCCTATCTAAAACTTCGGACAGAAAGGGCTGAGGATCGTGTAAGTCACCGTGAATCCGGCAAATCCGTACCAGTCCATATTCTCTGAATTGCCTCGCTGTACCTGCGTAGACTGATTCACTACAATCTTCCTGACTCCGTCATTATTTTCACCAGAGCGATTACCCAGTGCGTTGGCGATTTCCGTGTTGGAATTGAATCTAAATCCGCTTGGGACGTATGTTTTAGATACATCATCCAGATAATCTGTAAATGTTTTACGCGCGCCGACTTCAAGTCCGATGTTGATATTCGGGTGGACATTAAATTTCAGTCCAAAGCCCAGAGGTATGGATATCTGAGTGAGTGCATACTTGTGACGGTCGTTATAGTAGGTAGTCTCCTGCCCCTCGGTACCCAATGGCTGCAAACGATAGGAGGCCTCCACTCCTGTTTTGGGATTTCTATAAGTCGCGCGGGGGTCGAAGGTAAATACCGATAGTCCACCAAAGAGATAGGGTGTGAACTTGTTCTTGCGGGTATATCCGGCCTGAAAAGGAAGGATGTTCCATTCTGCGTTGATCCCGATATCCAAAATATCAGAAGCAAAGCTGAGGTTACGATCCCTGTTCATCTCTTTGGTAGCGTATTTGGCATCTGATCCGGAGATTCTTCCATAATACGCGTTTCCTTTAATGGTCCAGTGCTTGGATACATTAGCCCGTCCTATTACGCCAACTGCAGGATGCGTTTCAGCAATCTGGATAAGATCAGGGGACAGGTCTCCGCTATAATTGGAGCCTCCCAGAAATAGTCCTACTTCCCAGAACTGTCCAAACGAAAATAGGGGCATTACAAGTAAGGCCCCTATTAGATATAATTTAAGCTTATTCATTGATATTCGGCAATACCGAATGCGAATATAGCTAAAATGTTACTTTTTTAGAAATTGGTACAGCTGAATCTTCTTAGCGTCTTGGTCAGTGTGAAACCAAGGAAGACGTACATGTCATCGTTCTGGCTTTTTCCACGCCCCTGAACTACACCTTTAGAAGCCAATGCGAGTATGCTCGGATCGGATTTTGAGAACGATGCATTGAATCCCTGTGGACTCTTGGCCTGTAATGCTGCCGGATTGTGCGCATAGTCCTGAGAAACATCGTCAAGGTAATCGGTAAACAATTTACGCTGACCAACCTCGAGGCCAATATTCCAGAAATTACCAAGGCTATATTTTATACCAATTCCATAAGGAATAGCACCCTGCCAAAGCTTATAAGGTCCTTCCTGATTTTTAGAGCCTCTGTAATTCTTATCGTCAAGTGTCTGACCTTCCGTACCGAGGGGCTGTAATG
>JBBRLW010000151.1:0-5864 GCA_038231115.1 Bacteroidia bacterium | reverse complement strand
CTTTGCCTATTCATAGGTTTTATCCCGCTAAAGTATACAATGGTCAGCTTACAGGAACATACGATTATTTTTGGCTACAAATTGGTGAAGGGTTAATTAATTATATTGATTATGAAAATTCTGTTTTTAAAATTGAGAAAGCTTTCGATGTCACTATCAAAGAGCTAACAATAGAATCAAAAGCTGACCTCTTCAATCAAATTCAAATGGTAAGGGACAATTATTCCCCTACCACTCGGATTTCAATTTCAAAAATTGTTTTGAAGGACTTACCGAAAAACTTTGATCTAATTAAAATAGAGCGGGTAGATTCCAATATATTTATGAGTCAGCGGCTCTATGAGGCTTTGAACGATTTGAAGGCTACGGGAATAGACCTGATTCCTATTGACTATATCTCCATACGGTAAGGTAGCGAATAAAGATAGTACATATTTCAATTGATTGTTAAAGCGCAACCTCTAATTCCGTACCCTCGGGTCAAGTACGCTGTAGAGTATATCGGTTGCGATGTTCATGGCTATGAATATCAGAGAGATCAATAGCACGGCGCCCATTACGACCGGAAAATCCGAGGCGGCCAATGCATCGACGGTTACTTTGCCCAGACCCTGCCAGTCGAAGATATATTCCACAAAGAAGGCGCCCGCCAGTAGCGAAGCCAGCCATCCGGAGAGTGCCGTCACCACAGGATTCAGCGCATTGGGAAGTGCATGGCGGCGCACTACTTTTCCCGGAGATAGTCCCTTGGCGCGGGCAGTTCGGATAAAATCCTGAGACATGACTTCGAGCATGGAGGAGCGTGTCAGCTGTGTTATAATAGCGAGGGGCCTGATCCCCAATGCAATGGCAGGCAGGATCAGGTTCTGTAGCGCCAGATATTTCCCCTGAAATACATCATAGCCGAAGAGCGAGCCATACATCGGCAGGTGAAGCCAGGGATGCAGCTCGAATCCGATACCCCAGCTCAGCAGAATCGCTACAAAAAAGCTCGGAACAGAAACGCCTAAAATGCTCATTATCAGTATTGCCGACTCTTTCCACGAATGGCGCTTCAGCGAGGCAATAACGCCGAGCAGGATGCCCAGAAACGCCGCGAGCAGAAATGATGCTCCAGCAAGTACTGCCGTATTCGGAAGCGCGTCAAGTAAAATCTCGGAAACCGGACGCTGGGACTGATACGATCGTCTCAGATAAGGCCATTTCAGGACGAATATCTTCCCCGAGGACAGATGAGCCAGCTTCAGATAATGATACGTCATCCTTGAGGCGGAGTCATCCGGATATATGCTCAACGGACTTAAATCATTCAGATACAGCAATAGTTGCGTGGATTTGGGCTTATCCAGACCCATCTCGCGGTTGATATTCTCTAAGGTCTGTTTATCTGATTTCTGTCCGAGGGCTAACTGCGCCGGAGAAGGCAGCAGCACAAAGAGTCCGAATATGACCAGAATAACGCCGATCATCACCGATACGGGCTGTACAATACGCCGAATCATGGATAGAGGTCTGGGCTTTGATCAGTTAGGGTATGATGCTGATTATTAATGAGAAATATCTCGGCATATTTCCGCTCAATCAGGTCAATTTCTTCGGGAATCAGCTTGCTGAATTCTTTGTCTTTGGCACGGGCGGAGAATTTCCCCTGATTCTGTGTTAGAAACCGAACCATCAAATCGATCATACTGTCCGGCATTTCAAAGTGATTCTCTAAGAAAGACTTAAAACTATCAAAATGCGATAAATATTGTAATTCCTGAGGGATAATCTCCCTAACCGTCAGCATGACACAACTGTAGAGGAACTCCGCTTGTGCCGTCGCATCAAAGTACCGGTACAGATCCGCCGTATCATTCAGGACTTCAACATTGTTTTTATCCGTTGCTTTCCACCGTATAAGCTCCTGTCTGGCAATAGAATGGTGTTCCAGAACTGATTTGTACTCCCTGATTTTTTCGAGAATCGCTGATGAAACAGGGAAGATCAGTCCCTTTGGAGCAAATTTCATTTCTGCCAGTATATGATGGATCAGATAGCGGTGTATCCTTCCATTTCCATCCGCAAAGGGATGAATAAAAACAAATCCGAAGGCTATGGAGGCCGCAGCCAGTACAGGATCATAGTCTGCCTGGATCAGCTTTTTCTGCATGGAAATGAGTCCTGCTATCAATGATGGAATGTCCTCTGCCCGTGCTGAAATATGCTCTGGAATAGGGTATCCCGTTTCGCGGTCATGAGATCCGATAAATCCGCCTTCCAGGCGCCAGCCCATATTGACAAACCGGCTGCTTTCTATGACGATCTTCTGAAGATCAATCAATGCCTCTGCCGATAGATTTTGACCTCCTGCAAGTCCTATGGCTTTTGCCCATCGTTGCGCTCTTGTCTGGGGAGGCTTTTCCCCTTCAATAAAGTAGGACGCTTTCGAATCCTTTAAAAGAATGAAGGAAGCCGCCCGATGAATTATATCTGCCGGCAAATTTCGAAGATCATTATCTAAGGATTGGGATAAATCCTGCGCCATGAAATCCTCAAGCATGGGCGTTTTCCGGATGAGCGGACAGAACTCCCGTACTCCCGGCAGATTATTCCGAATCCGGTGCCGCCTTGAATTAACAGGACTTGCTCCATATTGCAGATCCGTGTTGATGAGTTCTATAAAATTTCCCTGCCGGAGATCTTCCAAAGGCAGCTTTTCATCTGTCAACCATTCATACAGGAACCATATCCGCCGACGATACTTGCCGCCCGGCTCTTCGGAAATCCAGCTCACTAAGGATTCAGGGCTTAGTTTCCTAAGTAAAGCCTTGATAATATGGAGGTCAATACCTTCATATTTCAGCGCAAAAACAAGCTGATCATATTCCTTTTCACCCGGAGCATAAGAGGAGGGGAAGATTTTCCAGATGCCGGAAGTGTAGCGTTTTTTCTGCGTGCTTATCATCGCAAGCGTATCGGGTAGGGGAACGGAGAGCTGATACCTCTGGATCAGATCCGCATATCCGGCTAATTGTCCGTCTTCTGGCGCTATGTGACCCTGGAAGATCATATTACGAATCTACTCAATACAGATCAAGTGCAGATAGAATTGGATACAAAT
Organism: Bacteroidia bacterium; assembly: GCA_038231115.1. Lineage (GTDB taxonomy): Bacteria > Bacteroidota > Bacteroidia > CAILMK01 > CAILMK01 > JBBRLW01. The sequence continues at coordinate 2,761 of JBBRLW010000151.1, read as the reverse complement.
CCTGAGTTTTCCGCCAAAACGATTACAATTTCGCCAAAACGATTATAAAATACTGATTTTCCGGAAAAACGATTACGCTTTATCCAGGATCTCCCGCATCGCTATCCGCAGATCCATATTTTCTTCAACCAGTATGGAATGGACTCCTGCCCGCAGGCCCGCATCGTAATCTCGTGGCTTATCTCCGATAAACCAGCTTTGGGAAGCATCAATGGCAAATCTGCCGATGGCCTTCTCGAGCAGCTGAGAATCAGGCTTCCGGCAGATGCACAGACTTTGCTCCGGATGATGCGGACAGTAATAGAAGGCCTGAATCCGGATTCCATAGCCTGCATAATAGTCCCGTATCTGTTCGTGGATCTCGTACAGGCGCGCATGAGAATACAGTCCTTTGGAGATGCCCGATTGATTGGTAATTACAATCAGCAGATAGCCCGCCTCCTGGGCGCTGAGCAGTGCCTCAACAGAGCCCTCGAGGATCTCGATGTGCTCCGCGAGCCAGGTATAATCTCCCCGCTCGCGGATTAGAATACCGTCGCGGTCCAAGAATACTGCCTTATGCACCTGCTATGTTAATGAGTCAAAAAACATAAAATCCGATCTTTACTCCTTAACAAACAGAATCTGAGCTTTTTCTGTCCTTGCTATGTACATTCCACCTGATAATGCCGATATATCAAGTAGGACATCATTTCCTTTGCGAATCTGATTTACAGTCATTAATCTGCCTGCCATATCATATATCTGTATGAATCGGATGTATTGCTCGCTGCTAATGATCACCTGATCCTTTGCAGGATTAGGGTACAGGCTGATAATATCATGGGAAGCTGCCGGAGCAGATTCTATATCTGTCAGGGTGAAATTGAAGGGCGCAGATAAAGTGCTGCATCCCAATCGGTTTGTTACCAGTACCTGATATTTTCCGCTGGCTAAGGGCGTGTAGCTTGGGAAGGTGTCGGCTGCCAGCAGACGTTTTCCGTTTACATACCAGCTGAAAAATGAGCCGGTCGGGGCAAACAGCGTATGTTTTCCGAATAAGGCAATTACAGTATCAGGAAGCGGATTCACCTTTACACTCACCGGAAGCGAGGTCGCTGTGCATCCGTTATTGAATACTACGGATAGGGTATAGCTTCCGCTGGCAGTAGTAGTAACAGACTGTGTAGTATCTCCCTGGCTCCATTGATAGGATTTATATTTCTTAATGCTGCTTATGGTTACCGGAGTATTTATACAGGTAGTTATCGTTCCGGCGGGATTCAGTACCGGAGGCGTATTATCCAGAGAACTTACTCTGCGGATGAAAGTATCATTATCTGAAAAATCGTCCGTGCTGCCGTTAAGCGTTGCCCGGATGTCATAATTCCCTGCCAGAGATAAATCCAGTCCCGAATGAAACACGAGATCCGCACTGTCGCCCGGATTCAGGGTACGCTGAAGGGTATCGGCTATGGTCTGTCCGGCGCCATTACTGACGAGTATCGGTACATTATAGCTGATTACACTTCCCAGATTTTTCACCCGTACTTTGATCTTCTCATTTGCAGTCAGACCGCAACCGCTCTGTGGAGAGTCAAGTGCTGTGATAGCCAGATCGTTAAATACGCCATAGACTTTGATATCATCATAGGCGATACCTTTTCCGAGATTATTTGTCAGGGACTCTTTGCCCGAGAATCCAAAGCGGATCTGCGTGCTCGTGGTCATGCTTTGTCCATAAGTGCTCAGGAAGCTGCTGAGATTCAGCTGCACAACACTTTGCCAGCTATTGCGTGCAGAAGCCGAGCTATACAGATCATATACCTTGATCCAGGTATTCTTGTCATCGCCCCGAACCCAGACATAATCATTGGTGTCCCGTACGCCTCCGGATGTATTTCCGGCAAGCAGATTATAGGCGAAATCCAGATAGACCGTTCCTTTCCGGTAGCGCGCCATATTCAGTGTAATGATGGCGTTGGCTGAGGAATTAGTGGTAGAGTCCACTGCATCCATGACCAGAGCACGGCGCGGAATCAATCCGGTGCCATCCTCGTAGAGCGAATTGGATACACGTCCGGCTTTGACCTCGCTGCTCAGCGGTGTCAGCAGCAGATCAGTTTTTTCTGAGCCTTTCAATCCTGTTACCGAGCCGCTCGTACCGATCCAGGCATCCTGTGGAATATCTGTAAACTGTTCTCTGAAAGGTAAAATAGGAGTCTGGTTCGGAATCTGGCGCAGCTGATATATCTGCGTATCGTTTCCGCGATTCTCATCGGAAGCCATTTCTGTCCATATTTTCAGCTGATAATTTCCTGTATCTGACAGGTTCAGCGTGGTAGCCAATGTATAGGCTGAGCTGCTTCCGGAAATAATACCCGCGCTAAGCTTTGCCGTATCGCGGATAACAGTGCCTCCGTTGAGCTGCATGGCAAGCGGAATCTGGCTCAGCGTATTGCTGCCGTTATTCATCAGGCTGATTTTGATAGCCTGTGCTTTCAGGTATGCTTTTGATGTCAAAGCGCGTCCGCGCAATGCCGGACTCAGCAGTGCCGGACTAATGTCCGTACCTGCATCATATTTTAGAGAGAAATTATCGACGCTGTATCCTTCTCCTGATGCCAGCGCTACAGCACGTCCGTTGACGTGTGTAACAATCTGTATCTGTGTAGTAGTCTGGGGCTTCTGACTATTGGCTGCCAGCAGACTGCTCAGATTCAGGCTGATGCTAAATTTTCCGCCATTGAAATACCTGTTGTTCAGGCTCCGGAGTGTTTTG
>JBBRLW010000150.1:0-5886 GCA_038231115.1 Bacteroidia bacterium | reverse complement strand
AGAACCGGACTTTAAGTCCCATATTTTCAAGCAGATAAACCGCATCGCTGAGGAGCATCCCGCGTACATCCGGTACGGAAGTACGGCGGAAAGCCGCCGGCTGCGTCCTGACTTTGGTATCGGCATTATTGACTACCGTAGTCCATTCCTGCTGATAGGCGCGCGCTGATATTTTCTTTCCGGCGTTAGCCAGAAGTACCTGCGCATCGGAGGATTGTATAACAGACCCGAAAGGCATGGCAGATCCTTTTCCACTGAAAAGGCTGATAAAAGATCGTGTCGAAGCCGTAGAGGCATAGATCTTATCGGATATTTCTTTGAAAACAGGCGCCGCTACCGATGCACCGTAGTACGTCCCTTTTGATGGATTATTGATAACTACGATGATAGAATACTCCGGCTCCGATGCCGGAAAATATCCCGCGAAGCTGGCCTGATACAATACCCGAGAGTTTTTGGAGTATCCGTCTTTCTCATTCGCCACCTGAGCCGTACCGGTTTTTCCAGCTATCGTATATAGGTCGTTTTTGAGGGAGAAAGCGGTTCCGTGTGCTACTACGCCTTCGAGCATTCCTTTGATGGCCGTAAGTGTCCGCGGGGAACACATTTCCGGCACCATGACCTGCGGCGGAAAGGCCTTCAGTAGCTTGCCTACCTCCCTGACTTCTGTTACAAACTGAGGCTTGACCAGCCTGCCTCCGTTGGCGATGCCATTATACACGCTCAGAAGCTGCAAAGGAGTCATTCTCAGCTCATAACCAATGGACATCCAGGGGAGGGTTGTCCCGTTCCAGTCGCGGCTGCGCGGCGTTTTGAAGGTAGGATAGGCTTCTCCTTTGATACTCAATCCCAGCGGCTGATCTATTTTTAGCTTGTGGATATAATTGGTGAACTGTGAAGGTGTCTTGGAAAATCGGTTATAAATCAGCGAAGATATCGCGACGTTAGAGGACTGCTCGAATCCCTTTTGCAGGGTAATCACTCCAAACTGACCTTTATGCGCATCGCTCATGGTTTTCCCGAAGAACTGCGTTTCACCGCCCTTGGTATCTATCGTTGTCTCCGGAGATACACTACCGGTCTCCAGCAATGCCAGCGTAGATATGAGTTTGAAGGTCGAGCCGGGCTCGGTTGATTCTCCCAGCGCGTAATTATATTTTTCTATATAACGGATGGCCTCGGAACTATCCATGCCAGGCTTCATCTTCTGCTCTTCACGGGTAAGGTTGGCAATGGCACGGATAGCTCCCGTTTTAACTTCCATTACTACAGCACATCCATGATCTGCCCCATGCTCCTTAAGAGCCTTGAGAAGCGCGTTTTCCGTAACATCCTGGAAATTGACATCTATATTGGTGATAATATCCTGACCATCCTTGGGATCCAGCTCATTATCATCATTGATCGGAATCCAGTAGCCACCGCTGACTTTCTGCATCAGCCTTTTTCCGACGCTTCCGGCCAGATAGCCATCATAAGCGCCTTCCAGTCCGACGGGTTTTACGTCAGGCGTTTTGAATCCGATGGTACGCTGCGCCAGCTCAAAAGGAAGGATCCTGCGGCTCTTCTGCCTCACAATCAGTCCGCCTTTGTATCTGCCCAGCCTCAGGATCGGAAACTTTTTAATCTCCTTGAGCGCCGTATGCGTCATTTTCCTTTTGATGAGGAAATACCGTGATCCGCGTCTGCGTGCCAGCTGAAGGTCGTTTTTATATTCTGATTCTGTTCTGTCCTTAAAAAAATCCGAGAGGCACCACGCTAAGGAGTCAATCCCTGCTGACCAGTCATCTTTTTTGATCGTCTCGCGATGAACATCCAAATGCACCTCATATATAGGAATCGACGTAGCCAGCAGGCTGCCATCGTGCGCATATATATTTCCTCTAATAGGCTCAATATCCATGACCTTCGTAGTCAGGCTATCCGCCATGGATCTCCAGTAAGCTCCTTTGACCTGCTGGGTATCAAATATCTTCATCAGAATAGCGGCTCCGAAAAGGATCACGACAAAGAAGGCAATTCCTACCCTCAGCGATATTTCGCGCTTGCTGTTCATTAGGTTATTTTCCGGAGGAATTAGAGATGAGTGTCTGCCTGACGGGCAGCGCTTTGATATGTTTCGGTGGCCTGACCTGCTCTTTCAGCTCCATAGGCGCCACCATTCCGGCTACGCGAGATTGCATGCTCCGGTTGGATAGCTCCGCATTGGATGTGTAAAAATCTGCCTTGAGATCTTTCATCTCCTTGTGCATCTTGTCTATATTGAGCAGCGTTTTTTCAGCATAATGATGATTGGCAATGTACAATATCACCAGAAAGCTCAGATAGAACATGAATACAAGCAGCTTCGGAACAATCGTACGCCGGATTCCAAAGTCAAATTCATAGAACCGGAAACGCTGCCGTGCACCTTCCCGAACTCTCGGGCGGCGCACTTCCCTGGAAGTATCTTTTTCCTGCTGACGGTTTCCAGAGGCTTTGAAGCGCGCGCGTTTCACTGTCGGAACCGCATTCCGCTCGCCCTCATAGATACTATTCTGCGCTAATTTCTTGATCTGATTAATGCTGGCCATTCCCTGAATTAATTGATGTTGACTTTTTCAGCAATCCGTAAGCGGGCGCTGCGTGAACGGGGATTACGGCTAATTTCTTCTTCGGAAGGCATGATCGGCTTGCGGGTGATCTCTTTCCAGGGACTCGTGCTTCTTCCAAAAACGTCCTTGTCTTCTGTACCATCAAGGTTTCCGGAAGCCAGAAAGCGCTTTACGCGCCTGTCCTCCAGAGAGTGATAGGAGAGCAGGCTCAGCCTTCCGCCGGGCTTCAATGATGCCAGAGCAGCCTCAAGGAAGTACTCCAGCGCCTCCATTTCTTTGTTAACTTCTATACGTAATGCCTGATACACAGGCGCCAGATATTTTTTCAGTACTTCCCTGCCCGGAAGTACTTCCTCGGCAATACGGGATAAATCATTGGTCGTTTCTATCGGAGCCATCGTACGGCGCATGGCAATACGGGAGGCTAATCGTTTGGAGTTTGGCACTTCGCCATACTCGGAAAATATACGGACCAGCTCTGATTCCGGATAGGAATTGAGTACTTCGGCGGCTGTAAGTGCCTGTGCCTGATCCATACGCATATCCAGAGCGGCATCAAAACGGAAGCTGAATCCGCGTTCTCCTGCATCTACCTGATGAAAGCTGATGCCAAAATCGGCCAGGATTCCATCTGCCGGAAAGGCATTCAGATAGCGGAGAAACTGACGTATATACCGGAAATCATAAGGAATAAGTGTGATCCGCTCATCCTCTGGAAGATTGCGCTGTGCTTCCGCATCGCGGTCAAATGCGATAAGCCTGCCTTTTGACGAAAGCTGTGCAAGTATTTCACGGGAATGGCCTCCTCCGCCGAAAGTAGCATCCACATAGATACCATCCGGCTGGATATTCAGTCCGTTTACGGTTTCCTCAAGCAGGGCCGGGATATGATACTCAGTCATTATTTCCCTCCTTCTGATTTGCAGATGAATTTTTGGCCATCATTTTGGCCGCCATCATGCCATAGACCTCATCGGCTTTGGCCTGAATCTCCTCGTATTTTTCCGGAGACCAGATCTCGAATTTCCTTCCCTGAGACTGAATTACAATATCGCGGCTGATGCCTGCTTCCTCAGTTAAGCGCTTCGGAATAACAATGCGGGATGAGGCATCGAGTGTAATCTCCACCGCGCCCCCGGCAAATCTCCGCTGTACCAGACGGTTATCAGCATCATACTCGCTATTGGCCATGATCCTCTTATACTCGGAGATGTACTCCGGATAGGGATATAAGGTCAGGCAGCCATCGAATCCACGGTTGATCACGAGCTTGTCCCCCGCAGAGGGAGGCAGCTGCTTCCGGAGACCTGCAGGCAGTATGAGCCTGTTTTTCTCGTCGAGCTTGCACTCATAATCACCGATGAAGACGATATCTTCCATTTCGGAGGTAAAATTAGGAGAAATACTCCACTTTACTCCACAAATCCCCCCAATTATTTTTACACAAGACCTCTGTGGATAATATGCGTTATTATTTCATTATCATTATATTATCCTGTGGGAAAGTAGGCCTTTTTGCTTCTATCAGAGAACTTTATTCACATCCCGTGTTAGACCAATTTCTGATACTTCTATTGATAGATTTCCTCCATAAATCAGTCTGAATACCTCAGGAGCCATGATCTTATGCTACGGGGAGCAAAGTGGAGGCTGTTTCCGAATCAGTAGATAAAATTCAGATCCCGCGTCTGGGCATTGGACTTTAGCTCTTTGCGGGTAACTCCGCTCTGTGCCGTCTTGAATATTCGTGTTCTGGACTTGCTCGAGAACACTCCGAATCCGTTTTTGACATTCGTGTACTCCGGCAATTTCTGCACAACTCCGATAGAAGGCTGATTCACCGTGATATAATTGTAAATCTCCTCTGCACCGGCATCTATGACCACATCCGTTCCTACAAAATAACGCTGTTTGCTGAGATCGGCCTTAATCTGCTGAGACATAAACGTATAAAAATCGGAACCCTTGATTCCGTAGCCCATCGTAAATCCTCCCTGGAGATTATCAGTGATAAAATTGTGTAGCAGCGGCCATTCTACCACCTTCACTACCGTATCCATTTGATTTTTGGTCCACTCCTTATAATAGATATAGAACGTCAAATCATAGAATCGGGCATTTTTGGCAGCACTCCATTTGATGGTCGATTGCGTATTCGGAGTATAGTCTAAAGTCTGAACCAGCGTCAAAGTCCTGTCCAGATCGGTCTGACCTACCAGCGGCGTACTCGCTGATGCCGATACACCCGTCTGCTTATTCAGCGTTCTGATGGTATAAGTGGCAGCAGGATCCAGATGGAAATCTGCCGGCGTTTTATACAGCAGCGCACCCGTAGATCCGAATGAGCCGCCGTCTTTATTGATCGTCCTGTCCTCAGTGAGGGGAATAATTTGTGTGTTTCCATCCTTGCTGACTTCCAGATTGACCGTCAGATTTTTGATGTACAGGCTATCCGTTTGCGCCGCAATCTGATAGGCACTGACATTATTATTGAGAAACGCCTTTTCAATCCGGATATACTGCGGATTATCGGTCGTGCGCTTGACGATCTTCCGCGTTGAGTCTATAAAAAAGGAATCCTGCTGGCTCAGCAGGCCATAAATGATATGAATCTCCTTATATTTTTCGTTGAGATCGAAGTCCGTTTTGCAGGAAGTGCCGAGCAGAGCGCTCATCAGCACCAGCGCTATCCATAGTGATATTCTGCCTATTTTTGTTTTGATAATCATAGAGGCGCATCCTGCTTGGAGATGCTCCGGATATGAGCATCAAACAGGATGGGAATTAAGTACAAAAATAGCCTGATTTTTTCAAGCATGCGGATTTTCCTGTTCATTACTTCTCTGATTCTGACAAGTGGTCAAATCTATGCGCAGCAGGGAGCCGCCAGCAGGCAATACGAATCACTCTTTGAAGCGAAAGATAAAGCCGACTGGCTGCCTTCCCCCGTTCCCGAGCTTGCCATTGAGAAAAGCGCGCTGAACATCAACGCCATTACCGCCGGAAAGAAAATTTATATTCCGCTGATCTGGGAAAACAGGCTCAGCGATTTCCGGATTGAAACCCAATTTACGCTATCTTCCTTGCCGCAGGGATGGGGCGCGCTGGGATTTTCCATAGGTGCAGGAAAAACTGCCGAGGCGGCGCTCCTGATCCAGATCAACAAGAAAAAGGAAATCCGCTTATGCCACATCCAGGCAAATGATCAGCTATTGGTGATGAGCAAGCCGGATGAAGGCCTCCGTTACGGATGGCACGCCCTGCCCGGGAATATCTTTGAGGGAGAACAGGT
>JBBRLW010000149.1:0-5907 GCA_038231115.1 Bacteroidia bacterium | reverse complement strand
GGCGAGACTCATCAGAAGATAGGTGCATATACGGGTAGAATCCGTACACAATTTTCTTCACAATTTCATCATAATAAATGATTACCTTTGCGCCAAAATTAAGCGTAATCATTTTTATGGAAGAATCAAAATCAGTCTTAAACTCTTGGGTTGAAAATCAAAGAGATATGATGAAAAAATGGCAGGGAATCAGCGAAAATTTCCAAAGTCAGATGGCAGGTGGACAGGTTCTCCAGAAGGGAACAGAAGCTTATCAGGAGTGGCTGGCAAATCAGCAGAAAACCATGAATGAGTGGTTTAGTAAGGCTAATCCAAATACTACATCCGATAATACTACTTCAAATACTACACATAACCCATCCGATTATTTTAAAAATTGGATGAATACTCAAAATTCCACGATTGAATCCTGGAACAGGAATTTTCAGCAGGCGATGGCTTCATGGAATAATTCATCAGCTACTGCCGAGCAATTTGCAAAAGCGTGGAATCCATCTACTTATCAGCAGAGCGGTAATATGGTATCAGATATGATGAACTGGAATACCCAGTTTATGAAGAACATGAATTCATTTCCTAATGGATTGGGCACAAGCACATTGAACAATATCTTTGGAAACGTGACCAAGAATACTGAGATATATCAGAAGCTCTACAGTACCTGGGCTGAAATGACTAAAAATGCACAGTCAAATCTCAATGATGCTGAGAAATGGAACGCAGCCTTTAATCCGGAGCAGTACAAATCAATTATTGATAAGATGTTTGGGTTTGATGCGATGGAAAATGCGCGTCATCTGATGGCAGAATATTCCAAAAACATGGAAAGCTTTAGAAATCAAAGCAATACGTTTGCCGACACTTTCCTCAAGGCAGGTCAGTGGAATACATCAGGAAGCATTCAGGATAATGCATTGAATATGCAAAACTCAGCAATTGATGCATATAAGACTCTGTACAATAATGTTCGCAGTAGCATGGCACCTGCCTTCAAACTGATGAATCCGAGTAAAGAGCAGGAACAGACGGCTATTACCAGTTCTATGGTTGAAAAAATTGGTGATTTCATGCTCAAATCTTCTCAGCTTCAATTTCACATGTACAATGCAGGAACGGAAGCAATGAAGACCCTATCACAGGATATGGGCCAAAAGGTGAAAGATGGATATGAGTTCAAAAGCTTTCAGGAGTTTTATAACGAATGGGTATCGGTTAATGATAAAGCATTTGCAGGATTATTTTCTACAGATGAGTATTCCAAGCTTCAGGGCGATCTGATCAATCTCGATACGGAAATCCGGTCAGATTTTGAGAAGCTGAATGAAATGATGCTTGAGCCTTTTCCAATTGCATTGAGAAAAGACCTAGATGAGGTATATCTGACGAACTATGAGCTTCGCAAGAGAGTTCGTGGATTAGAGAAGAAAATTGAGGCATTGGAGAACAGCATGAACAGAAATGTGAATACTGCATCGGCTCAAAATCCTCAGGTACACACGGAATTACAGACTCAGAGTAATTCTCCGGCGGGATTAGCTAATGCCACTGCTACTACTGCTACTCATGTTACGCCAAACGGTTTATCCAATAAAAAAGGACCTAACAACAAGGCATAATCTCGAGATGGAATCTAAAATGAATATCACTGCTCTTATGGAAGAGGCAGTAGGAATAAGTATGCGCCTTGCAAAGGGATACGATACTCTGAAGAATCTGGACGAGATAGACGTCGCTATTTCTCCCAAAAATCAGGTCTGGAAAGATGGTAAAATATCTTTAAGTCATTATACACGTGATTCCAAAGCAAGCATTGAAACTCCGGTATTAGTGATCTATGCTTTAGTGAACCGTCAGGATATGATGGACTTGCAGCCTGACAGAAGCTATATCAGGAATCTACTGAATCTTGGGGCGGATATTTATATTGCGGATTGGGGATATCCAACCCGTGCAGATAAGTACGTCACTATGGATGATTATATCACTCAGTACATTGATGATATGGTCGAGTTCATTAAGAAAGATAAGGGCGTTGAGAAAGTCAACCTGATGGGTGTATGCCAGGGAGGAACTTTCTGTACCATCTATTCGGCAATAAATCCTGATAAGGTAAAAAACCTGATCACGATGGTAACTCCTATTGATTTCAATACCACAGATGGCCTGCTTTTCCGTTGGTCTCGTGATATGGACGTTGATAAAGTGGTTGACTACTACGGATCAGTTCCCGGTCAATTTCTTAATGATGGATTTGCTCTGTTGCGTCCTATGGGCAAGCAGACAAAATTTATGAGTGTTTTGAACATGATTGATGATCATGACAAGCTCATGAATTTTCTGCGTATGGAGCATTGGATTGAAGACAGTCCGGCTCAGGCAGGGGAGTGCTACCGGAAGTTTATCAAAGATCTATATCAGCAAAACAAACTGATCAAAGGGGAACTGGAGATTAATGGTAAGAAAGTATCATTGAGGAATATCTCGATGCCTTTGCTGAATATATACGCTGAAGAGGACAATCTCGTGCCGCCATCCGCTACTAGTCCATTGAATGATCACGTAGGGACGTCTGATAAAACGCTCTATAAATTCAAGGGCGGTCATATCGGCGTATTTGTAGGATCCCGTTCTCAGAAAGAACTGGCTCCAAGTGTCGCGCAATGGCTGAGCGAAAGGGACAAATAAGCTCAAAATATTTCGATATTTTATAAAAAAAGGGCAGCCAAACGGCTGCCCTTTTTTTATAAAAATACAATCTTATACATCAGCTCTTTGAATAGCTCTTCCTGTGGAACGGAGTCATTTTTATATCCCTTAAACTTCATATCATATTCTAATATGGTTGAGATAACAATGGGAAGCTTGTTTCTGTAATTTTTGGCAGTTGTTTCCAGGTCCTTCATCATCCAGGATTGCATTCCATATTCTTTAATATCTGCCTGATTTTCCATAAGCAGGCTCTTTGAAAAATGCGAAAATAATCCTCCCGTAATCATAGGGAATGCGACGGTTTTCAGATTCTGCTCAATGTACTTGACCGCCTTGAATAGCTGCACCAGATTCTTTTCAGTTAAAGCTTTGATGAGGCTTTGCACATTAAACTCTCTGCTGATTCCGATTTGTTTTTCAATATCTACTTCTGATATCAGAGCATTCTCATCAGTAGACAGAATAACTTTGATCAGTCCGGAAGCCAGCGTTTCTAATTCGGTTCCTACATTTTCAACGAGCATGGCCACAGCCTGAGGGGCAATTTTCCGGTTTTGATGTGCTACAAAGTCGTTGATAAAGGCGGGTAGATCCTTGTCCTTAACTTTGGGAGAATCTACATAGCATACATTTGCACTGGACTCCAATGTTTTGAAAAGCTTGAGCCGCTTATCAGGAGATTTATACTTATGGCAGAATACCAGTATTGTAGAAGGCTGGGCATGAGTCAAATATCCCTCCAACTGATCCCAATTGGTAATCTGTTGTGCTTCCTTGACAATTATAAGCTGATGGTCACACCCGATTGGAAATCGTCTTGATGCCTGAAGTATAGTACTCATACTGGAATCCTTCCCGTAAAAAACCATGAAATTGAAGGCCTTTTGCTCATCAGGTAAAACTTTCGATTCTAATAAATCTGCTATTTTATCAATATAGTAGGCTTCCTCTCCATAAATAAAATAGACGGGCTTAAATTTACCTGCGGAAATACTCTTCAGAGCTTCATTTACTGACGATTTCATATTTATATTTTGCTAAAGCTGAATCTACCGGATTACAAATTTAAGCTGATCAAAAAGGCCGATAGCCTGTTTATTCAGGATTTGGTAAGAAATATTTGGCTCAAATTGACTCCGGAGGAATGGGTGCGTCAACATTTTATAAATTTCCTGGTAACGAATTGCAAAGTCCCGCTCAAATATATCAGTCTGGAGCAAGTATCTGAATATGGCAAAGGATTACAGAAGAGATCAGACATCATTGTTTACAGTCGTGAAATGCAAGTGTGGATAATTGTTGAGTGTAAAGCCTCCTCAGTAACTATTAATGAGTCTACGCTTTTACAGGCCAGTATATACGCAAACAACCATCCGCAGCTTTCATATCTTATACTGACTAATGGATTATTAACCCATATTTATGGCAGAGTAGGGGAGGAATTTCAGGAGATAGAAATATTGCCCGTCTGGGAATAATCTTATTTCTCGTCTCTCCGCTTCATCTCATCGCGGATTTTTGCTGCGAGAATATAATTTTCCTCCTCTATAGCTGTCGATAATCTGTCTTCTAATTCTGCCGGAGAAATGGAGCCAAGATCGTCGGAAGACTTCTTGGATCTATTAGAAGCTGCAGGTTTCGCTTCGGAACTTTGCGCATCAGATTCTGCCTCATCCAATACAATCGCCGCTTCTTTCATGATGGACTCGTATGTGTAAATCGGACACTTGAATCGCAAGGCAATAGCTATGGCATCGGAAGTTCGGGCATCTATCTCCTCGGTGGAAATGCCATTGGTACAGACGATATTGGCGAAGAAAACTCCATCTTTAAGTCTGTGGATAAGCACTTCTGATACCGTGATATTAAAGCTATCGGCAAACTGGCGAATCAAATCATGAGTCATGGGACGCACCGGTGTGATTTTTTCAATTTCTATGGCAATTGCCTGAGCTTCAAAAGCCCCGATGATAATAGGAAGCTTCCTGTTACCGCCATCTTCTTCAAGGATTAATGTATAGGAAGTAGATGTGTGTCCCGAAGAAATTCCTAATATCTGAAGTAAAACCTTATCCATGCCTGTATAATCTAACTAAGCCGATTTAATTTTTCTTGCAGCGGCTATCAGCTTGGGCATAACCTCTAAAGCATCCCCAACAATTCCATAATCAGCTGCTTTGAAAAATGGAGCTTCCACATCTTTGTTTATGGCTACAATCACTTTGGAGGAGCTTACTCCGGCAAGGTGTTGTATGGCACCACTGATCCCGATTGCAAAGTATAAATCAGGACCTATTGTTAATCCAGTTTGTCCGACGTGCTCGGAGTGAGGACGCCATCCAATATCTGATACTGGTTTTGAACATGCTGTTGCTGCTCCAAGAATATCTGCAAACTCTTCAATGAGATGCCAGTTTTCAGGGCCTTTCATCCCTCTTCCACCGGAAACAACAATTTCTGCCTCCGTAAGAGATATTTTTCCTTTCTGTCTTTCGGTATTTGTAACCTTGAAAGTTTGGCTGGATAAACCTACTGCACTAAACTCTTCCATTACAGGTGCCTGAATATTTTCAGAGACATGAAAAGAATTGATCACTAAAGTAATGATCTTGACAGGACTGGTAATATTAAAGTAGGCAAAGCCTTTTCCTGAATACACCGCCTTTTTGACTACAAAACCTTGTGTGATATCCGGAAGGCTTATCGCATTACTGACCAATCCTGCTTTAAGCTTGGCCGACAAGCGTGGAGCAAGCGACTTTCCATTGAAGGTAGAAGAAATAACTATAACTTCCGCTGATTCTTTTTCAACTATAAGTCTTAAAGCTTCAGCATAAGTAGAAGCATTAAATGCAGATTGATTGCCGGATGGAATATGAATGATTTTGCTGGCTCCGTACTTCGCCAGATTTTCCAGTTCAGTTGATGAGGCTTCACCAATAGCTACCGCTATTACTGATTTTCCCATACTGACGGCTATTTCTGATCCATAAGTCAGGGCTTCAAAAGCAGACTTTCCAAATTTACCGTCGAGTGATTCTGTATATACTAATACTGACATGATATTATTAGATCAGTTTTCTTTCTGAGTGGAGTATTTCAATGAGCTTTTCGGCATCGGCTGCTTCGATAAACTGACAACCTGATTTTTGAATAGGCGCCTCAAATCTGACAAGCGATACTAAAGTATTTAGATCT
>JBBRLW010000148.1:0-5929 GCA_038231115.1 Bacteroidia bacterium | reverse complement strand
CCAGGGCAAGGTCAGCTATATTCATCCGTGCATCATAAATGACATTATTGCCTTCACGCTTTAGAACAGGATGTGGCTCTTCTTCTATTAGTATAATCAAATCTCCCGGGACACCACCTTTTGGGCCTGCATTTCCTTTCCCATTAAGGCTTAGCTGCATACCTTCTGCTACTCCGGCAGGGATGTTCATTTCAATGACTTCCTCTCCCTGAACACGTCCGTCTCCGGCGCATACCTTACACTTATTTGAAATTACTTTCCCGTCACCTCCACAGGTGGTACAGGTTTGTTGTGTGACCATCTGCCCCAAAAATGTATTGGATACTTTTTTCTGTGAACCAGATCCGTTACATCCGGGACAGGTTTTGACCGCTGATGGTCCTGCTGATGGATCCGCTCCGGATCCACTACAATTATTACAGCTCACCTGCTTCCTGACCTTGACCTTCTTCTCTACGCCTTTGGCAATATCCTCTAAGGTAAGACGCAGCTTTATTCTCAGATTTGATCCTTTGAATACGCGTCCACCCTGGGAGCTTCTTCCCGATCCTCCTCCAAAAAAGGAGTCAAAGGGATTGAAACCCTCGCCGCCATTTCCGCCGCCGAACATATCTCCGAAAACGTCTTCCATATTGACGCCTCCTCCATATCCGCCTGCGCCGGGGCCACCTGCGGCACCGCCCATCCCTTTATGACCAAATTTGTCATATCGGGCACGTTTATCCGGATTGGTCAGGACTTCGTAGGCTTCTGCAGCTTCTTTGAATTTCTCTTCAGTTGAGGGGTCATCCGGATTCTTATCTGGGTGGTATTTGATTGCAAGCTTACGGTAGGCTTTTTTGAGCTCATCATCGGTAGCGTTTTTGGCTACCCCCAAAACTTCATAATAATCTCTTTTTTGCATATTATTCTCCTACCACTACCTGAGCATGGCGTATGACCTTATTATTGAGATAATATCCCTTTTTGACCTGATCCAGAACTTTGCCTTTAAGCTCTTCAGTCGGCGCTGGAATTTTGGTTATCGCATCATGTATTTCAGAATCAAAAGGTTGCCCATTGGCCTCAATTACACTCAGTCCGGCAGCCTGAAGCACATTACGGAATTTGCTGTGTATCAGAGAAACTCCTTCTTTTAAGGCTTCCAGATCATTGGATTTTTCCAAAGCCATCATAGCTCTGTCGAGGTCATCAATGATGGGAATCACCTGAAGGAGCAAATCCTTATTAGCGCCCATAATTAATTCAGAGCGTTCTTTTTGACTGCGTTTCCTGAAATTATCAAAATCGGAATACAGGCGAAGATATTTATCGTGCAGCTCGGCTGATTTCTGTTTTTCTTTTTCCAGATCGGAATTTACGTCAGATTGGATATCTGCATCCTCTGCAACATTGTCAGTATTCGATTCCTCATCATGAATGTTGATCAGAGGCTCCTGATCCATATTTTGATTCTCTTCCATATTTTTCTTCTTCTTTTTCCACCCTAACATGTATGTGGGATAATAATGGGAAAGATTCAATTCTTTTGCCAAGCGCCGAGAGCGACGAATTGGCAGTGCCACCTATTTCTGGGCTTCGCTGCGCAAATATTTGCGGAGATATACCATATCCACATTATTATTGATGACTTTTCCGTTACCATCAATCAATAGGGTGACGGGAACAAAATTGACGGCATATTGCCGGACGGCATCTCCTTTCCACCGCTTCATGTCGCATCCATGGTACTTCCAGATTAGCTTGTCTTCTTTGATGGCATCAATCCAGTGATTTTTCAAATCATCGAGCGAGACGCTGAATATCTCGAATCCGATGCCTTTTTTATAGTTTTTCTTGCTATAGGTGCAATAAAGCTCGTGAAGCTCAACGTTGTTTTCACGGCAGGGCTTGCACCAGGATGCCCAAAAATCTATCAGCACCAGCCTGCCCCGCAGGTCTGAGAGCTTTATGGTATCTCCGTTAACATCGGGAAGAATGATTTCCGGAGCCACATCGCCATCTCGTATGTTTTTATCTTTTGTAGTCCCCTGCGGTATGCTCAATAAAATAAGCAGACAGGTGATGAGCATGAAATTGATCAGCTTTTTCATCTTGATTTAGTTTGAATGCGAATACAATTTAGCTAATCCGAATGATGTTAGCGCCTAAAATATTTAGTCTTTCATCAATCCGCTCATATCCCCGATCAATTTGCCCGATATTTTCGATAGTGCTTTTCCCCTGGGCAGAAAGGGCGGCTATCAGCAATGCTACTCCTGCGCGTATATCCGGGGAGCGCATAGTAATTCCACGAAGCAGCTGACGCTTCCCGAGTCCCATTACCGTAGCGCGATGCGGATCACAGAGAATAATCTGCGCACCCATATCTATAAGATGATCTACGAAAAACAGGCGACTTTCAAACATTTTTTGATGTATAAGTACGTTTCCGCGTGCCTGAATTGCTGTTACTAACGCGATACTGAGCAAATCAGGAGTAAATCCAGGCCAGGGTGCATCAGCAATAGTGAGTATGGATCCATCCACATTGGTGTCAATCTCATAATAATCCTGTGCAGGGATATGAATATCCTCTCCGATAATATCCATTTTTATTCCCATTCTACGGAATATGTTAGGTATAATTCCCAGTTCCGCCGGTGCCGCATTTTTGATGAGAATATCTGATGCAGTCATAGCAGCAAGGCCTATGAAACTTCCTATCTCGATCATATCCGGGAGGCAAGTGTGGGTACATCCATGCAACGAATTGACTCCGGTAACAGTCAACAGATTTGTGCTTATACCCGAGATCTCCGCTCCCATGCTATTGAGCATTTTGCAGAGCTGCTGGATATATGGCTCACAGGCTGCATTATAAATCTGAGTGGTTCCCTCGGCCCTAACCGCAGCCATCACTAAATTGGCTGTTCCCGTAACAGAGGCCTCATCGAGGAGAATAAATTTCCCGATCAGGCGCTCTGCTTTGACAATATATGCGGATCTATCCGGATCAAAACGGAAATCGGCACCCAATTGCTGAAGACCAATCAAATGCGTATCCAGCTTTCTGCGACCTATTTTGTCGCCTCCGGGTTTAGGAATCAGCCCATACCCAAAACGGGCGAGCATGGGACCCAGAAACATCACTGA
The DNA here is from genome assembly GCA_038231115.1 of Bacteroidia bacterium. Classification (GTDB taxonomy): domain Bacteria; phylum Bacteroidota; class Bacteroidia; order CAILMK01; family CAILMK01; genus JBBRLW01. The sequence goes on along the minus strand of JBBRLW010000148.1, from coordinate 2,794 downwards.
TCCACGAATGGCAGAGCCTTTTGAAAAAAACTCGGCGGTATTCAAATAGTCCAGCGAAACATTCCTGGCACAGAAAGAATAATCATTCGGACTGTGGCGTTCCACGCTGACACCCATCCCTGCCAAAAGCTCGATGAGCTTTCGGATATCAGTGATATCAGGGAGGTTGGATATCCGGACGGTTTCCTCGGTTAACAGCGTAGCTGCAAGAACCTGTAAAGCTTCGTTTTTAGCTCCCTGTGGGGTTATTTCTCCTTTGAGCCGAACGGGGCCTTCAATTTTAAAAGCTTCCATATATTATGATCCTGCCTTAGTATCTGCCGCCTTTGCGCTGGAATGGCTTGTTTGGAGCGGGTTTCTGAAAATTCCTTTTCTGACCCTGCGGATTTTGTCCCGATGAAGCGCCAAACTTTTTCTGCAGCGGATTGTATTTCCCCGGCATATCAAGAATATGCGTGATGGTATCGGTAAAGGATTCAATATTTATTTTTCCGCCTGACATGTCACGGAGCTGATTGATAATGACTGCGTCCGGAACCTTGTCCTCGCGCCATTGCAAATAGGAGAGCTTCATATATGCAGCTATGCTATTTATGAAAGCATCTCTTTCCGGACTTTCTTCCATAGTGATTGCATGAGCGATCATTTTATCCGTACCCTTTCCATAATGGCGAAATCGGATAAGATTGTTGCCATAGGATGGTTTCTGGAACTTGGTGGTTTGCATTTCCACCTTTTCCATAGGATAGGGACCATCTACATCGAGCTTGTAGTCCGATATAAGAAACAGATGCGCCCATAGCTTCTGGCGTGACTCTTCCGTTTCTTTTCCCTGCTGCTGGGGTATAATGAAGGTCATCGTGTTGATGATAGAATGAGCCGCTCTGGTGCGCTCGGCACGATCCTGAATGTCAATAGCCTGACGTACCATACTCTGGATATTACGTCCGTATTCCGGCACTTTGATATGTTGTCTTTTGGTGTTGTACTCCATTATGTGAATTGAAAAGACTGAGCTCGGCAGAAATAATGCTCAGGAAATTTTCCTGACGAAATTAGCCCAAAATTTTGATTTTGGCGTATTTAAGCAGGATCTGCTTCTGTCCTGCTTCCTGAAAAAAGATATTAGCCTTGCGCTGATCATCATTTCCTTCAATGGATATGACCTTCCCTTTTCCAAATCGGTTATGTTCAATGACCACGCCGGGAACCAATCCTGAGACATCATCCGGTTGAAAATCATGTGCAGGCACTGATCGTATATTCGCATTGACAGGTTTCAATGGACGAGGTGAGCTGTATAAACTCACTTCAGATGCTGTGGCTTCCCTCGACTGTTTTAATTGATAGTCGAGGTAGATGGGATTGATCTCATCAATAAAACGGCTTGGCTCTGAATGGACTATATTTCCCCAGCGGAATCGGGTTGTCGCATACGATAAGAACGCCTTTTTTCGCGCCCGGGTCAGGGCGACGTAAAATAGCCGGCGCTCTTCCTCAAGATCATCCCGATTACTTAAAGCCCTTGAGGAAGGAAACAGATTTTCTTCCATTCCAACTACGTAAACATAGTCAAACTCAAGTCCTTTAGATCCGTGTATGGTCATCATAGTGACTTTATCCTCTTTATCATCCTGCTTATCGGCATCCGTAAGCAGGGCAACATCCATCATAAACACACCCAGATGTTTTTCTTCTATATCGGTACGTTCGGAAAACTCTTTTATAGCTCCCAAAAGCTCCTGGATATTTTGAAATCTGCCCATGCCTTCAACAGACTTGTCTTCACCGAGTGTGGCCAGAATGCGTGAAGCTTTAGCCATCTCGAATGCCATCTCATAACCGTCTTTAGCCGTAATTTCAGAATGAAAACGATTAATCAGCATAGTAAACTCATACACTGCTCTCTTCACACGTGTATCAAAGGGCATCTCAACAATATTTGATGCAATACGCCAGATGCTGGTATTCTGCTGATTTGCCAGGGCAACAAGCTTATTCAGTGTCGTATCTCCAATGCCCCGCGCGGGATAATTGATAACGCGTTTGAATGCCTCATCATCATCCGGGTTTAGCGCCAGGCGGAAATATGAAAGCAAATCCTTGACTTCCTTACGCTGATAAAATGACAGGCCTCCTATGATACGGTAGGGAAGATTTAATCGGCGTAGCGATTCCTCGAAAGCACGTGATTGAGAATTTGTTCGGTAGAGAATAGCAAACTGTGAATGTAAAGCCTGATTCTCCATTTTATCTTCAAAAATGGAGTTAGCCACCTGCATACCCTCTTCGTTATCGCTCAGTGCCTTGAATACCTTGATTTTATGGCCTACTTCATTACTTGTCCAGATATTTTTTTCTAACTGGTGCTTATTCTTTTTAATAATATCTGAAGCCGCACTGACAATATTTCCTGTAGATCGATAGTTCTGCTCGAGCTTGAATATTTTGAGATCAGGATAGTCCTTTTCAAAATTTAGGATGTTATTAATATTGGCTCCCCGGAAAGCATAGATGCTCTGGGCATCGTCTCCTACCACGCAAACGTTTCGAGTGACGGCTACAAGCTTCCGAATAATCAGATATTGAATATGATTGGTATCCTGATACTCATCCACCATACAGAACTTGAATTTCTGCTGGTATTTGTTCAGGGTATTGGGATGCTCTACAAATAGCTTATAGGTATTGAGCAATAGATCATCGAAGTCCATGGCACCTGCTTTTTTGCAGGCAATCATATAAGCGTTATAAATTTCTCCGATACGTGGCTTACTGCTCCGAAGGTCTTCCT
>JBBRLW010000147.1:0-5937 GCA_038231115.1 Bacteroidia bacterium | reverse complement strand
TTTGTTTTCAGAGGTGAGGTTTTCGGTACTACCGGTAGCGATATCGTATGCATATAGGTCAGAATTGGTGCTGATGGCATACTCTGTCCCTGTTTCTTTTTTAGAAGTGTAGATGATCTTTTTTCCATCTTTAGTCCAGCCAAGCTGCTCGTCTCCACCCATAGGCTTCAGAGGAGCATCAAAGCGTTGTCCGGACATGATATCCTGTCCCTGACTTGCGAGAACTTTTCCATTCCCATAGTCCGCAAAGAATACATGCCTGTACGTCCCATCTGACCAGGTATCCCAATGGCGATAATTTAGCGCGTCGAATACCTTTCCGGAGGCTTTATCCAATCCTTCGTATAGTTTTGGATCTTTTTTATCCACCAGTATATCCTGTGTATAAAGGATGTGCTTCATATCAGGAGATATGATTAAATTATCCACGCCTTCCGTGATATTGGATACCTGAGCTTTCCCGGAACCATCCGGATTCATTTCCCATAATTGAGAAGAGCCTGATTTTGAGGATAGATAGGATATCTTTTTGCCATCGGGAGTAAATCGCATACTTGATACGGCATCCTCGGGGCTGGCGATGATGACTGGAAGTCCTCCACTCATGGGAAGCCTGTACACGGTCGTGACGCTTTTGTTCGCTTTAAGATCCGTTGTACGCACGGAATAAATCACGCTTTTTCCGTCGGGAGAGGCTTTAAACTCTGCAATTCTGCCGAATTTCCACAAAAGTTCGGGCGTCAGTTTTTGCTGTGCGGAAAGGTTCAGCATTAGCATTGCTGCAAAAAGGAATAGGATCAGTCTTTTCATACCGTGAAATAAATTCAAGGATTCAAATTTAGCACCTCCGCGCCTGATTTTTGATTCTTGTCCCTTGATAGTATATTTTCCGAACCTTTCTCCTATTTTCGGCCTTCCATCTCTTTAATACTTATTGATGATCCGCTTATCCATATCACTTGCTTTTATCTTTTGCTTTCTGAGCCTGATCCATATCTCAGGTCAGGTAAAATCCAACGATCCTAATGCGAAAGTGCTGAATCCTAAAGCGAATGAAGCATATATCAAAGCCCGACGTATGCTTACACTCGGACGCTATGATGAGGCATTAAAGTATGCCGAGCTTGCTATGGCCGCAGCGCCTGATTTTCTGCCCGCCTATCAGGTCGCCTCCTCCGTATATTCCAATACAAAACGACCGGCGGAAGAGCGAAAAATTTATGAAGCATATAGAAAAGTAGTCCCTGAAAATATTGATGTCGTCATTAATCTGGCTAAGCTGGATATGGATGAGGGTAAATATCAGGCAGCTATTGATAATTATACGTTTATCATCAACAGTCCGGCTACTCCGGCAAATATCAAGACGCTGGCGTCGGATCGAGTCAGAAGAGCGCAGCTGCTTCTCAAGCTCGAGAATAAAAAAGTGGATTTCAATCCTGTCAATCTCGGAGCAAATATCAATTCCCGATTTGATGAGTATTATCCTACGTTTACGGTCGATGGGCAGACCATCTACTTCACCCGAAGGAAAGTCACCAAAGCAATAAATGATGACGAGCGTGAGTCGGGATTACATCTACGCCAGAGCGATAATGAGGATATTTTATACTCCACAAAGGATAGTTCCGGCAAGTGGAGATTTGCCCAGGATGTTCCGGACAATATCAATACATCAAACAATGAAGGCGCCATGTGTATTTCGCCCGATGGCAGCTTCATGATCTTTACCAGATGCAGTGGAGACTGCGATCTGTATATTTCTCAAAATATCAACGGACACTGGAGCCGTCCGAAGAATCTCGGCGAACCCGTCAATTCGCGATTCTATGAGACCAATCCGAGCATATCAGCTGATGGTATGGATTTGTACTTTGCTGCCGCACGTCCTAATGGATATGGTAATACGGACATTTACGTCAGCCACAGGGACGAGAATTTTGTCTGGTCGGAGCCAAAAAATCTGGGACCTGAAATAAATACGAGCAAAGGCGAATGGTCGCCTTTTATCCACCCGGATAATAAGACGCTGTATTTTTCTTCGGATGGCTGGCCAGGATTCGGTAAGCGCGATATATTTTACAGCCGAAAAAATTCAGCAGGGACGGCCTGGGATACGGCTCAGAACCTCGGATACGGCATTAATGGTCCGCGGGAAGATCTCGGACTGGTGGCAGAACGTACCGGACGCAACGGATATATATTCGTTGATAATGAAAAAAGCTTTGGTGGACTTGATATATTCGAATTTGAGCTCCCGGAGTATGCCCGCGCTCAGGAGGTAAATTACCTCAAAGGCGTAATTTATGACGAAGTCACTAAAAAGCCTATCAGCGGATCCTTTCAGCTGATTGATTTGAGCACCGGAAAAGTATTCATCAATAAGACCACTGAGGAAGATGGTAAATTTTTGATCGCAATTCCGGTAGGAAGAGATTATTTGGTCAATGTTGCCAAAAAAGGATATTTGTTTTACTCAGGCAATATCCCTCTAAGCAACTACACGGGAGTAAAGCCGTATGAAAAGGATATTCCTTTGCAACCCATAGAAATAGGGAAATCTATTACACTGCGCAATATATTTTTCAAAACAGATGATTTTGCGCTACGCGATGAATCATTTGCTGAATTGGGCAAGGTCATCGAGTTTCTTAAGGATAATCCAACAGTCAGGATAGAGATTGGCGGACATACGGATAATACGGGTACCGCTCTGCATAATAAGGAGCTATCCCTGAAACGTGCAAAATCAGTCTATGATTATCTGATAAAGCAGGGAAAAATTCCCGGTCTCAGGTTGCGCTTTGCCGGATACGGAGATTCAAAGCCGATGGCAGAGAACAACACTCCTGAGGGAAAAGCCATGAACAGACGCACAGAGATGTTGATTATCAAATAGAGATTAAGTATTCCGCAATGATTCTTATCTGAGAATAATTCTTATCTTTGTCTTGAAATGCTAAGTCACACGGAGGTAAAGCATATACTTGCAGAGGCTGGACTGAAAATAACGGTTCAGCGCGGAGCCATCTACCGTCTGCTAATGGAGAGCAATTCGCATCCTTCGGCTGAAGAGGTGTTTGAGCAATTACGCGAAAAATATCCTTCTATCTCTCTGGGCACCGTTTACAAGACATTTGAAGCGTTCTCGGAGGCCGGACTCATCCGACGCGTAAAAACAGAGGACGGGATTAATCGCTATGATGCCTATCTGAGCCATCACTCTCATCTATATTGCAGCAGAACAAATAAGATAGCTGACTTTGATGATCCCGAGCTTTTTAGCATGATTGAGCATTATCTGGCTAAAAAAAGAATTGAGAATTTCCGCATTCAGGATTTCCAGCTTAGCATCAATGGCGAATTTTTAGAGGATAATCCAAATAATCAATAATTTATAATCAACCTTAATAATTTAATCTATGTCATTAGTAGGAAAAAAAGCCCCGCATTTTACAGCAAAAGCGGTCGTAAACGGTGGAGATTTTGAAGACGATTTCTCTCTACATCAATATCACGGCAGTAAATCTGTGATTTTCTTCTTTTATCCGCTGGATTTCACGTTCGTATGTCCTACGGAGCTGATTGCATTTCAGGCTAAGCTGGATCAGTTTGAGGCACGCGGATGCGCGGTAGTAGCCTGCTCGGTAGATTCCCATTACTCTCATTGGGCATGGCTGAATATGCCTCAGAATAAAGGAGGAATCCAGGGCGTTATGTATCCAATTGTCGCAGATCTTTCTAAAACCATTGCTTCCAATTATGGAGTTCTCGCCGGTAACTATGATTATGACGATGAAGGCAATATGACTTTTGAGGGTGCTCCACAGGCATATCGCGGATTATTCCTGATTGATAAGCAGGGAATAGTACGTCATGAGACGATTAACGATATGCCTCTGGGACGTAATATAGACGAGGCACTGCGCATGGTGGACTCATTACATCACTTTGAAGAAAAAGGTGAAGTTTGTCCGGCTAACTGGTCAGAAGGTGCTGAGGCAATGACAGAATCTCACGAGTCTGTAAGCGAATATCTGGGAAGAATCAGATAGTCAGAACCTTAATAGTTGATACTAAACAGCCCGCGCTTAATTTAAGCTCGGGCTGTTTTGTTTTGGAATGGTTGAATCCCTCTCGATAAATTTTCGGAATTTGCAGGCGTATGGAATCTATGAAATGGGAGCATCTTTTATCCCCACGAAGGCTGAAACGGGGACAAAATCCGGTTCTTCCTCAGGACAAAATCCGGTCGCGTTTTGAACAGGATTATACGCGGATATTGTTTTCGTCTCCATTTCGTACGATGCAGAATAAGACGCAAGTATTCCCATTGCCGAAGCAGGATTTTGTCCATAATCGCCTAACGCACAGTCTGGAAGTATCCTCGGTAGGGAGAACGCTGGGCAAGACGGCGGGTCAGCTTATTATAGATGATCTGGAAAAGGGAAATCCGCTGTTTACTGAACAGATGGTATCTCCCGCTGACTTTGGAGATATTGTTTCCGCAGCCTGTCTGGCACATGACATAGGAAATCCTCCGTTTGGCCATGCAGGAGAAAATGCCATTTCCAGCTTTTTTTCAAGGGGTAGAGGTCAGCAATTTATTCAGCACTTATCGACAGCGGAACAGAACGACTTCACTGATTTTGAAGGCAATGCGCTTGCATTTCGCAAACTGACCTATACCAATCCGATAGCTTCCAGCCTCACGGGAGGCATCTCGCTTACAGCAGCAACCCTCGGAGCCTTTATGAAATATCCCTGTGTGAGCCATGCGAAAGAAAAAGGCGCCCCTGCACATCGGAAAAAGTATGGCTGCTTCCAGTCAGAGCTTCAAAGCATGGAGGAGACTGTAAAAATCCTTCAGCTTAATCAGGATCCAGATGCCGGATTTGTATCCAACTGCCGGCATCCGCTTGCATGGCTCACTGAAGCCGCAGATGATATCTGCTACCTTGTAATTGATTTGGAAGATGCTTTCAGGCTGGGTAAAATCAGTTTTGATGAGGCGTACAATTACCTCGGTGGAAAGATAGAATTCAGGGCAAGGGGAGAGAACATCAAAAAGATATATGACAAAGTAGAAAAGATTGGTTACCTGCGATCTACTTTCCTGAATCAGCTTATTGAAGAAATATCAGATATTTTCAAGGAGCATTATCAGGCTATAATGCTGGGTACGCATACTCAGCCATTATCAGAGCTGATCCGCTCGGCGGCGCATTTGAAGGAGCTAAAAAGCTTTTCTCGTGAAAGAATCTACAATGATGAAAGCATCCTCAAAATAGAAATTGCAGGATATGAAGTCCTTGGAGGATTGCTGGAGATGTTCCTGGATGCGTTCTCTTCCCATGCACCGACCCAGCTACATGCAAGAATCCTGGCGCTTCTGCCGGATTTCATCAGAAACACTCCACCTGATGACCCATACGAGCGCGTTATCAATATCGTTGACTTTGTGGCCGGTACCAGCGATACCCAGGCAATCCAGCTCTACCGTCAACTGAAGGGTATAGAACTGTAAGGCAGCAATATGGGTCAGGATATATTCCGATAATTCCCGGTAATTTCATTTGTAAGGAGTCGGTATTTATTGACTAAATGAGCCTGAATTGTCCGCTTAGCTTTGTTTTATAATCGGAGCATATCAGATGAGCGATCTCATTTATCACCGCAAAAAGAGGAAAAAGTCCAGTCGCCGCAGGAAGCGCAATGCGTTTCAACGTGCCACGGAGTATTTTAAAGTTACAACTATCAAACGCAAGATTGAAAGGCTGAAGGTCTGGCTATTTCAGCTGGAGTTCAACGTCATGGCTGCGATAATTCTGATGCTGATTATGATTGCGCAAATACATCTGATGATGTAATGGTGTGGCCAATAGCACGTGCCTCATAAGATTTTCATTATAATTACGTTTTTCTAAGGTTTTGTCA
>JBBRLW010000146.1:0-5946 GCA_038231115.1 Bacteroidia bacterium | reverse complement strand
CTCTTTCAAAGATGCCTGGCTGGTAACGCTCCATGATCTCGGATTACGCAAGGAAAAGCCCGTACAGGGGAAATTCAACGGAGCCCAGCAGATTGCTTATACAGGCGTAGTCTTCATGGGAATCGGCTCGGTGCTAACCGGACTGGCTATATACAAGCCGATCATGTTCTCTCCCCTGACCTGGCTCATGGGCGGATATGAGTTCGCACGGATTATCCACTTCACGCTGACTATTTTATACTCCCTCTTCTTCCTCGTGCATATTGCGCAGGTGATACGTGCCGGCTGGAACAATTTCCGCAGCGTTGTTACCGGATGGGAAGTAGAGACGCTACCGGATCCTATGGCTCCCCCGATGCCTCCCGAAAAAAATACCAGCTCCCACGAAACGCCTTCTGTCAACTAATTCAGCTATCCTATCCGATGACTATCAATACTGATCCCAATAACAGACCTTATAATGAGGAAGCCTTCCGGAAAACAGTGCAGCGCCGGACAATTATGTCTTTTGTGCTGTTTGCCCTGTTCTTTGCCGGAATCATTGGCCTGCGCCAGTGGATCATCAGCCAGCCGCTGGACTCCGGTGCATTACGTCCTTTCCGGAATGTTTTAAACGCCAACGGAGACTTTTTCAGCCATTTTTCCGCACCGGATAAAAAAGCACCGGCCTATACCAAGGCTCAGGCTGCGAAGCAGGCCCGGGTCAATGGAAATCTCGGAATGGATTCCGAACTTGATCCCGCAGGCTTCCGGCTCAAAGTCGTCCCATTCGGTAAGAAGGACACGATGTACTTTACCATGTCCGATATACGCTCGCTTCCTCATCAGGATGTGATCTTTAACTTCAAATGTATTGAAGGATGGAGCCAGGTCAGCCATTGGGGCGGAGTCAAGCTGTATGATTTTCTGAAGAAATACAAGCTCGGCAGCCGATCTTTAAGTACTGCACCCGAGCGTGATGAGCTGTCTTCACTTCCGGATTATGTAGGCATGGAAACACCGGATCACCAATATTATGTAGGACTTGATATGAAATCCGCCCTGCATGACCAGACGATTCTATGTTATGAATTAAACGACCGTCCGCTTCCTGCGGAGCAGGGCGCTCCGCTGCGGCTGATTATTCCGACCAAATACGGTATCAAGCACATCAAACGCCTCGGGACGATCTTTTTCTCCGATGTCCGTCCGCGGGATTACTGGGCAGAACAGGGATATGACTGGGATAGCTCTCTGTAAATGATCTGCTGGCAGGCTTTCCTGCCACATCCATTTTCAGCCCAAACGGCTGAAAATAGCCCTCCATGTTTTGCACTAAATTTGATCTATGAAGCGCACTACTCCTATGCATAAACTCATTACACTCTGCCTCACGCTGATTGGCCTTATAAGCTCAGCTGAGGGCGCTACGCGTTACAAGGACAAGATTTTCACGAAGTTCAGCAAGGACTCCAATCTGGTTTACTCCCGTGCGAAGAACTATAATGACTCTCTAAAAGACCTCAGACTGGACATTTACCGTCCGCAGGGAGATACCCTGACTGCCAAACGTCCGGTGATTATCTGGGTCTATGGCGGATTCTTCGTCAGAGGCAGCAAGACAGATAATTATATCATCGCGCTATGCGAGGAGTTTGCCGCGCGTGGATACGTCACGGTGGCCATGGACTATCGTCTGGGCTATAAAAATGCCTTTTCTCTTCAGGATCAATACGATGCCATGTACCGCGCCATCCAGGATGTCCGTGCGGCAACGGCCTGGGTGCGGAAGAATGCATCAGCCTATGGCATGGACTCCGATAAAGTGGTCGTCGGTGGACTCTCCGCCGGATCTATTGCCTCTATGCAGGCCGCCTGGCTGAGATCGGATAAGGAACTTCCGCTGTTAGCCAATACCTCCAAATACGGCGGTATAGATGCAACCAGTATGTATCCGAGCGTGAAACCGACGCTCAAAGCACTGATCAATTTCTTCGGAGCCATTCCGGATACTACGATTCCCCGCAAGGGAAGCACGCCGGTCATCCATTTGCACGGTACTGCCGATACGATTGTTCCGTATAAGCTGCAGCCGATCGGATTCGGATACAATTTCTACGGAAGCTATTATATCCACGAAGCAGCGGTCAGGCACGGACTATATTCCGAGCTACATCCTTTTGTAGGCGCCGGACACGGATATATTGTAGATACTGCGAAATATGATACCAGCGTAGCCTATATCCGCGACTTTCTCTACAAAACTGTCATTGATGAGTCGCTATTGGCGGTTGGGGAAGCTCAGGAGCCATCTGTCCATTCGGGCTATCATCTGTATTATGCGCCAACTGATGAGCGTATTGTAATTCAGCAGCCCGGGCAGGGAGCATCCGGCGCGCTAATGCTTCAAATCTGTGACATGCAGGGACGTTTACTGAACCAGTATCCTGCTGCGGGCAGCGGATCCGTCATGAGCTTTCCGGTAGGTGATCTGAGGGCGGGAATGTACATCGCCCGCCTGCAATCGGCTACTGGATCAGCATCCGTTCTGAAATTTGTGCGTTAATTCAGGACAGTTTAATCCGCATTATCCGCGTACTACGTAGCCGATATCCTTGGCTTTGCCCCGGAAGATGAATCCGAGTACCAATCCATATACAAATCCACCGATGTGTGCCCAATAGGCTGTTCCGCCTCCACCTGAAGGATTTTGTGTCCCCATCACGCTCCATATTTGCGTCAGGAACCAGATAATGAGAAAAACGAAGGCAGGTACGCGGATGATGAAAACGACGGCCAGCGTCCGGATACTCGACCGCGGAAACATGACGATATAAGCTCCCATAATAGCCGATATGGCTCCGCTTGCACCAATGAGAGGCACTGCAGCGTCCGGAATGCTCATTACATGCGCCAGCGTTGCAACAATGCCTCCGGCGAAGTAAAAAGCGAGGTAGCCGAGGTGTCCAAAAGCAGCCTCGATATTATCGCCGAATATCCAGAGAAAGACCATGTTGCCGATGAGGTGGAACCATCCACCGTGCAGAAACAGCGACGTAATCAGGCCTATAAAACCCTGTCCATGAGAAATATAGGCAGGCACGGCTCCAAAGCGGAAGCTGAAATCATAGTCCTGTTGCGGATTCAGCTGGAGCTGGTACACAAATACCAGGACATTGATCAGCACCAGCAGCCAGGTCATTACAGGCCTGGACTTGGCGTCTATACGGTCATCAGATAATGGAAACATGGAGGCTAAACATCATGAGAAGCAAAATAGTGCGGTGGAGGCAGGAACTGGTCTATATTCCTTGCGTATCGTTGCATAGCTGATTGTTTCCAATACCAGTTTCATAGGGTCAAAGCACCCTGATTTGGGTCTCAAGCTATATCAATCCCCTACCTTTGCAGCTGATACGATATGCAGGAAGTTATACTGGTTAATGAGCAGGATATCCCTCAGGGGACAGCGGAGAAGATGGAGGCGCACCTCAAAGGATGGCTCCACCGTGCGTACTCGATCCTGATCTTTGCTAGTCCTGAGCGTCAACAGATACTCCTTCAGCGGCGGGCGATGGACAAGTATCACTCTCGAGGACTGTGGACGAATGCCTGCTGCTCGCATCAGCAGCCGGATGGTTCTGCGGGTGTGGAGAATGAGCTGAGCGAACGCTTGGACTACGAAATGGGCGTCCGCCTGCCAGAGGAAGCCTTCCGGCTATGCTTCAAATTTATATATCGTACGGAGCTGGAATCCGGTCTGATTGAGCATGAGCTGGATTACGTCTATGAGGCCTGCTATAGCGGAGCCGCCGCGCCCAATTCCGCAGAAGTAAGCGACTGGAAATGGATGGATGTCCCCGCGCTCAAAGCAGATATGGCGCAGCACCCGGAGGAATATACTTTCTGGTTCCATCGGATTATGGAGCGCTTATAACATAGGAATCATCTGTGGAGATCGGGCACCTGAATTACATCGCGACCAGGGCTGTAAACAGCCTGCGGATCAGCTGCGGATAATTGCTGTTCTGGTCCTGATTAATAATCAGGCAAAATGCCAGTCGCTTACCGGATGTGGTTTTGACGTATGCGGCTAATGAGCGGACTCCGGACATATATCCGGATTTGGCAGATATACGTCCGTTCACTGCAGGAATATCGGCATACTGTGCCAGATCACCCCGCTGACCCGAGATGGCCAGTCCTGACTCCAATAGCCTGTCGGTTCCGGTGCGGACAAAATAGCGTAGCAGCTCCGTGAACTGGGACGCGCTGAGGGCATCCAATCGGGACAATCCGCAGGCATCTTCTATGTTAGCGCTGCTAAAGGCGAGTCCCTTGTGCTCGAAATAGCCTTTAAGTCCGCTACCTGAGCCATTATGATTCAGCCGATCCTGCATCGCCCGCAATAGTGCCTCCGCATACAGGTTGATGCTATGGATATTGGTTTCAGAGACTATTTCCTTTAACGGAGGCGAGTATAGAACAAGTGCGGTATCATACGTCCCTGTGGTTTCAGACGCTATTAGATCATTGTCCGATTTTAGCCTTTTTTCCAGCCAGTGTTGGTAGGATGCCGGTGGATTCCCCAGGGCTTGCTCTGTTCTATAACACAGATATAAATCAGGACGGAAGAGTCGGGCTTTGACGCTGAATTTATGCGAGTGCAGCACCGGAATACTTCCCCGCAGGATAATTTTAGAGGCATAATCGGGACTGGAATATACATAGCACTGGTCTCCGGAACTGACTGTCCCAATGCGGAGCTGATTATCAATTCCGGCTTCCGGATGCAGGCTATCCGGGACTACTTCAATCTCCGATTTCTTACCATACAGCTCGAAGCCGATGCGGTACTGATTTTCCTCGAAATTGATCCGCCCGGGCATGGCGGCGTAGTAGTTCCCGATGTCCGCATATAGCCAGGAGCCGGGCGTCGCTGTGTTAGCCTGTGCATTCATATCCGTGATAACACGGTAGTACGAATACTTTCCGGAGCCAGCGCTGCGGCGGATGGAACGGAGGATCGTATCCAGAACCTTATCCGCCTGAGATTGCTCTCCGAACCTGCCGCTCCCCAGCGTAGGGTCTCCGTTGCCAGAGATATTCATCAGGAGCGTATCCTGATGCGCTGATTTTCTGACCAGAATACAGGTCTTGAATCGATATTGAGGCCCTAATATCTCAAGAGCCGCGCCCGTCGTAATTAGCTTGAGCGTAGAAGCCGGAATCATCAATGCCTCGGGATGATGGCTATAGAGATGCTTTCCCGTACCGAGATCTATCAGGTCAAATCCGACTGTTGACCGTCCCTGTGCCGAAAAAGCCTGCACCACCGCGGACAGGCTTCCTGACTGCGCAGAGCCATTGCGCGGTAGCGTCAGGCATATCATCAGGCAAAGCATTATGATCCGCATTATACGGCGAAGATAAGTCAGCAAAGAATGAATGTAGAATGAATGGAGGATGATGGATTGTGAGTGATGAATGATGAATGATGAATGATGAGTGATGAATGATGAATGATGAATGATGAATGATGAATGATGAATGATGAATGATGAATGATGAATAGGTAGCAGTCGGATTGTGAGGACACAGTTCCATTTATAATCTAAGCTGTCATTTCGAGGGAGGCCTTCAAGCCGACCGAAGAAATCTCAGCCTCGCGCGCAGCAGACCGTCCATAGCGCTCGACGGGATTTGTAATCCCGTCGCAAATAGCCCCAAACGGACTTGGATAATTTGGTGATAACATCATACTGGGGTCATTTCGACCGGAGAGAGGCTTCCGCCCTGCTTCGGCAGGGTACAGGAAGCCGAGCGCAGCGGAGAAATCTTCATCGCTAACGGAGCCAAAAAATTTGCTCTGAAGATTTCTCCGTTGCGTAATGACTGCTTCTCTCGGCTTGAAGGCCTCGCTGTGCAGTCAAAACTCCAGTCGAAATGACGGACCTGGTTGTTTGT
>JBBRLW010000145.1:0-5985 GCA_038231115.1 Bacteroidia bacterium | reverse complement strand
CTCGATCTCTTCTTTGGGAAGCTGTGCTATTTTCTGAAGGGAATCTTCCTTTTGAATAATAATCAGATTACCGATCAACTCCGACAGTACCTTCTGTCGTGCTAAAAATATGTCAGAATTTGGAAAATCAGGACCAATGAATTTGATGGCACTATCATAATACAGTTTGGAAACCTGATAGTCGGGTCGGCTGAAGTAGATTTCTCCCAGCCGGATATAGCTTAGTGCTTTTTGAGTCTGGTTCTTAGTGCTTTTCTTTACTGATTGCTGGAGATAGTTAATAGCCAGAGGATTCTTCTTTTCCTTGGAAGCAATTTTAGCCAGCTGGAAATAGACCTGATCCCAATAATCTTTATTCTTGTCGTCCTTGGTGAGCTTTAGCAGGAAGTCTTTGATATTCTCCCGCTGTTTGGGCGTCTGGGCATCATACGCATCGGCGAGTCCCATTTTAGACTGAAAGCTAAGATCAAAGGGAGAGTTTCTTCGGATCACTTCCTTATAGTGATAGGCTGATTTCTCCTGATTGCCGGCGCGTCCCCAGAGCTGCGCTAATATAAAATGATATCGAATCTTGTATTTCCGGTTGGGTGCGCCTTTGATACCTTCTTCCAGCGCCTTGGCCGCTTCTGACCATTCTCTGGTTCTGGAAAAGTAATCAGCCCGTACTATATTATACTCGGCTTTGAGTTCTTTGGGGAATAGCTTGGTCTGCTTGATGATAGATAGCTGCGCTTGAGCATCGTTGAGCTTTTTAAGCTCCATGAGGCAGCGGGCAGTCCAGATCATAGAACGATATGCAGGTTCCGTTTTTCTGAATTTCTCTTTAATGAACTGAAAAGTCTCTATGGCTGCGAAGTAGTCCCGCTTATAATAGTAGGCCTGGCCTACGAGGAAATAGGCATCGTCAACAAATTTGCTGACATCATGTTTCTTGATGACCTTCGATCCTTTCTTGATCACGATATCCAGATCACCGGATGCAGATTTCGCAGTACTCTCTGTACCAATGGAATATATGGCTATAACCCGATTGAAATTCTCATCGGTAGTAGCGTATAGCGTATTTTGCACCTCCTTGAGCTTCTCCTTTCCATTAAAGTATGGATTGAAGCGTGCCGTCATATCATAATACAGCCTCCCGGTACGGCTGGTTTTGAATCCTTTGCCGCATCCGCTGAGGACAAGCAAAAGCAGACATACGGCAAGGCGAAAGCTATGGATTGGGAAACGAATCAAAATATATTCCGGTCAGGGACGTATTTCACGAACAACGTACAAAATTATCTGAAATTGGCTGAAATCCCTTCAATTCCCATACTATTCAAGATTTAAACCAAATACATCAGCCCTACATCCATATAGAGGAAGATAGCCTGCAATAATTCTGATGAAAATAACCGGTATAGGTCTAAATTTGAGCGATATTGTATGGGAAATGGAAACACCTGAGGAATCAAAAAAGAATAATGAGGACATTAGTGCCTATAGTAAGTATTCCGCACTGGCCTATCAGGTGATTGGTCCGGTAGCCGGAGGCGTCATCGGAGGCCGTTTGCTGGATAACTATCTGGATAAGAAAACGCCCATTTTCACGATCATTTTTTCCTCCCTGATGATCGTCGTAGCTTTGTATAACCTGATCAAGCAGGGATCAAAGAATTGAAAAATCAGATTTTCACGCGCTTCATAGCCCAGTTCACACTTTATATCATATTGCTGGCCGGAATTGCCGCCTGGCCTCTATATAAAATGTCGGATGCGATGACTATAGAAGGACTGGCTTCGAGCCTGGGATTATTCTATTTTCTGACTATTGCTGCCTTCGCTGTGATTACCCGCAAGAAAGCAGAAGATGATATGGATGTCTTCAAAAATTTTATGCTGAGCATGTTTCTGAAGATGATCGTGGCCCTTGTTTATTTCTTCATTATGATGAAGCAATACAAGGATCATGAGCTCCATTTTGCCCTCAGTTTCTTCATCTCTTATCTTGTCTGTACGGGCTTTGAAATTGTTTATATATTCTCTAACTTGCGACAAATTTAGAAACGCTCAAATGAAAGCGCAAACGCGGTTTTTCACTAAATTTCTTCTCCTCGTTACAGTATTTTTGCTGAATTTTTCAGCATCGTCCTTTGCGCAGTCACATGAAGAAGGCAGCAAAGCTGCTTCAGATAAGTTCGATTTTCAGGGGGTCATGATGCATCACCTGCTTGACAATAATGCCTGGGATTTCGATAATCTCGGCAAAATTGAACTGCCCCGTATTTTGTATCATTCTACGACCGGACTCAAGGTCTATGGATCCACAACCGCTGCTGAAGCAGATGGCTGGATTCCTACGCATGAGCTCGATCATGAGGCACGCCATGGGATGCTGCTCGCACCATCTGCCAGGGAATTGGTTGAGAAAGCAGAGGCAGGTCAGGCTACAAGTAATAAGAAAGAGCTGGCCAAAGAAATCAGTACGTATAAGCCTTACGATTTATCCATTACCCGTAACGTACTATATATGATGTTCACGGCAGTAATTCTGCTGCTGATCTTTGTAGGAGTTGCAAGAGGATACACGAAGAATATAGGCAAAGCTCCGAAAGGGGTTCAGTCATTTTTTGAGCCGATTGTAGTTTACATCCGTGATGAAGTTGCAATTCCCAATATCGGTGCCGGATACGAGCGTTATATGCCGCTTCTGCTGACCATGTTTTTCTTCATCTGGTTCCTGAATCTTTTAGGAATGACTCCATTTTCAGCCAATGTAACAGGAAATATCGCAGTGACATTGAGCCTTTCCGCTATTTCACTGCTGATCATTACTTTTTCTGCTAATAAGCACTATTGGGGACATATAGTGAATCCACCGGTTCCCTTCTTTGTAAAATTGATTCTTGTTCCGGTAGAGCTTATGGGTATCCTGACCAAGCCTTTTGCGCTCATGATGCGTTTGTTCGCCAACATTACTGCAGGACACGTGATGATGCTCGCGCTGCTATCACTGATTTTCGTTTTCGGAGAAATGGGCAAATCAGCTGTTGGAGGCTACGGAGCTGGGCTGATATCCACACTTTTCATAGTTGCGATCTCATTGCTTGAGCTCTTTGTAGCAATACTTCAGGCCTATGTATTTACGATGCTGACAGCCGTGTTTATTGGGCAGGCTACAGAAATACCTGAGCATCATCATTAATCTTTAGTCATTAACCTCTTAATATATTTTTTATGCAATCAGCACAAGTTATTCTTCAGGCAATGTCAGAAGCCAACGCAAATTCTCACCTTTGGGGTGCGGGACTCGGAGCCGGTATCGGAGCCGGTCTTGCTGCACTTGGTGCAGGTTTAGGGATTGGACTTATTGCAGGTAGAGCTACTGAAGCTATTAGCCGTCAGCCAGAAGCGGAAGGTAAAATCCGTGGAGCAATGATCCTTGCTGCCGCACTGATCGAGGGTGTTGCCCTCTTTGGTGAGGTTGTTTGTATCATCCTGGCCAACAAATAAGCTAATAGATTAAAAAAAATCCTGTCTCTGGAACATATATCTGCGATTGGCAGAACACTATTGCAGAGACAGGCTTTTTATTCATTATTTATCAGGTTACATTTCAACAACAATTTTAGATTTAAACTATGCTTCTTATATTTTTAGCCAACGCATTGATCGAGCCTGAGCTCGGTATGATCTTCTGGACATTTTTGACCTTCGGTATACTGCTGATTGTCCTGAGAAAAGTAGCCTGGGGTCCAATTGTTACCGGACTTCGTGAGCGTGAAACATCTATAGATAACGCTTTATCAGAAGCACAACGTGCACGTGAGGAGATCAGACATTTATCAGCACAGAATGAGCAATTGCTGATTGAAGCACGTGCCGAGCGCGACAGAATGCTCCGTGAAGCGAAAGAAATGCGCGAGAAGATTATTTCCGACTCCAAGATCTCTGCCCAGGAGGAAGGTCGCAAGATGATCACCCTTGCCAAGGAAAGCATAGAAAAGGAAAAAATTGCTGCAATGCGTCAGCTGCGTGAGCAGGTGGTGACTCTTTCCATGGAAGCCGCTAAGAAGATTCTGAAAAACGAGCTTCAAAATCCGGATTCTCAGGAGAAGCTGGTTACTGAGTATCTAAAGGATTCTACCGACACATCAGCTCAAAACTAATAGCGGTAGTATTATGTCTGAATACAGAGTTGCATTACGATACGCCCGATCTATATTCTCCCTCGCTACAGAGCGCGGAATTATCAATGAGATTGAGGCCGATGCCATCAGCATACTGAAGCTGTGCAAAACAAATCATGACTTTTATGTATTCCTGAAAAGTCCCGTGATTTCTCATGATAAGAAGTGGAGCATTATCAAGCGCGTATTCGGGGATTCTCTGAACGAATCTATGTTCAGCTTTATTCACGGTATTATCAACAAGCGCCGTGATGTACTGATAGAGCAGATCCTGACACGATTTCTTGATCTGGTCAAGCAAAGCCGCGGAATAGTGTCCGCTACCGTTACGACTGCCATTCCAATGACCGAAGCGCTTAGAGCCGAAGTCCTGAAGCATTTACAGAGCCAGGTCGGAGCCAAGCTCGAAATAGAAGAGAGAGTAGATAAGGATATTATCGGAGGATATATTCTCAAATTCAACGACAAAGTAATTGATGCCTCAGTCAGCTCACGCCTCAACTTTATGAAGCGGTACCTGCTTGAAAGCAACTAAACAATTCAGCACACACATCCATAATTCCTCATTTACAAGAAAATTTTTAATTAAAGCAATCAGATGATACAAGTTAGACCTGACGAAGTTTCAGAAATATTAAAGCAGGAGCTTTCCGGATTTAAGTCCGATGAACAACTGCAGGAAGTCGGTACTGTCCTGATGATCGGGGATGGTATTGCGCGTATCTATGGCCTGAACAGTGTACAGGCAGGAGAGCTTATCGAGTTTGAAACCGGTACGCGTGCCATTGTACTAAACCTTGAGGAAGATAATATCGGTGCTGTATTGCTCGGGAATACGGACGGTATTAAAGAAGGGGACACGGTTAAAAGAACCGGAAAGATTGCTTCTATCAAAGTTGGAGACGGCATGCTCGGAAGGGTAGTCAATACGCTCGGAGAACCAATTGATGGTAATGGCCCGATTCAGGGAGAGAAATACGATATGCCTCTGGAGCGTAAGGCTCCGGGAGTAATCTACCGTCAGCCGGTAACCGAACCGCTTCAGACAGGGATTAAGGCCATTGATGCCATGATTCCGGTAGGGAGAGGACAGCGGGAGCTGATCATTGGAGATCGCCAGACGGGTAAAACGACGGTTGCTATTGATACAATCATCAACCAGAAACAGAATCATGAGGCAGGGAAACCTGTTATCTGTATATATGTAGCCATCGGGCAGAAAGCATCAACGGTCGCAAACGTTGTGCGCACATTGGAAGAGAAGGGTGCCATGCCTTACTCCATCATTGTTGCGGCACCTGCTGCCGATCCGGCTCCGCTGCAATTCTACGCTCCGTTTGCGGGCGCGGCCATCGGAGAATTTTTCCGCGACAGAGGATTTGCGGCATTGATCATCTATGATGATCTATCCAAACAGGCTGTGGCATACCGCGAGGTATCTCTCCTGCTCAAACGTCCTCCGGGACGTGAAGCCTATCCAGGAGATGTATTTTATCTCCATAGCCGTTTGCTCGAGCGTGCCTGCAAAGTCATCGCTGATGACAAGCTCGCCAGCGAGATGAATGATCTTCCGGATAATATCAGGCATCTGGTAAAAGGCGGAGGTTCTTTAACGGCGCTTCCTATTATTGAAACACAGGCAGGTGATGTATCGGCTTATATTCCTACGAATGTAATCTCGATCACTGATGGACAGATATTCCTTGAGTCTGATTTGTTTAACTCCGGAGTGCGTCCTGCAATTAACGTAGGGATATCCGTATCCCGTGTGGGAGGTAACGCGCAGATCAAAGCAATGAAACGCGTAGCCGGT
>JBBRLW010000144.1:0-6003 GCA_038231115.1 Bacteroidia bacterium | reverse complement strand
TCGTAGACTTTAATGCATAGCGGCTCAAATCGGCCAGAAAGCTCTGCTGCTCCAGCTTCTTTTTAAGCTGTTGCTCAATTCTTCGAAATTTTGCAGCCTCATCTCTACGGATAATGGCCCTCATGATATAATATATCAGATATTCATCTTCATTGATGAATTCTATATCTATTTCCGAATGCGCGATTTTTTGCTTCAGTTCTCCGCGCTTTGAAATTACCAGATAAGGGAGGCCAGCGGGGAATTGTAAGGTATTGCTGTAAAGCTCATATTTTTCAGCTGCAGTGATCGATGCAATGATTACATCGGGGATCTCATGTAAAGATACCCAGGAGTCAGTTTGGCTCAATGGCTCAATCTCCGATATTCTGTAAGCAATTCTAGCCAGCGATAGCTCTGAGCTTACAAGTTCTTTAAGCTCAGGATCATTATCAATCAAGCCGATATGTACTTCCTTAACTGTCATTTCCACCATTGTAATAGGTTCATTAAACGTTGGCAAAATACCCTTCTCCGGCTGTTAGTGACTCATCATTTTGATGGTAATCTTACAAAGTTTAGTCCTGCAACACTTTAATATTGATTACATCCAATGCTTTCTCGGATAAGGGTTTGTTGAGGAATTTCATAACGTACTTATTTGAGTTGGCTCGGTTGAGGTCCTTAAAAGACTCGCTACTGGATAGCATAATCACTTTGCAATAGGTTTTAATCCTGTCATCAAACTTTTCAAACTCTTCCAAAAAGCCGAAACCGTCCATGACAGGCATCATAATATCCAGGAAAATTACCTCAGGCAATAAGTCCGGATTATCCTGATTAGCCCTCAGATACTCAAGTCCGGCTTGAGCAGAAGACTTTTCGACTGCATTTTCTGCAAAATATGACTTCAATATTACACTCCCTGTAATGAAGTTATCTATCTCATTATCATCTATTAGAAGGACATTTTTGTATTTGTACTGATCCATATTTTCTTATGATATATTTGTTTGCGGTACCATATTAAGCAAAAGAGAAGAAATCTCCAAAAACTGTTGATCTGCCTCACTTAAATAGGCTCTTATTAGTATCGCATTAGGTATTGATAAACTCGAAGCATAGACATTTTCAAGGGTTTGGCTAAATTCTCGGGCACCAAAAAGCATGGGAGCTACTTTCAGCTTGTGTGCTATTGCACTGATGCGATCAAACTCTCCCACAAGGAGGAGAGAATTCATTTCTACTAAAGCTTTACGTGTTTCTTCTATGAAAAGGACGATTATTTCAGATATAAATCCTTTATCGTCCTTAGATATCATTCTCAGGTTATCAAGATTGATAATTCCTGCTACACTGGATTGATCCAGAATTGTCTCCATTACTGACTCCACCATTTCCCCGATGATAAAATACTGATGATGCAGCTATATTAGTAGTGCATCAAAATTCTCCCTGCCTTGACCTGAACATTATACAAATTAAGACTAAAATTGATAATAACAGTGTTTATATAATGAACATAATGTCATCAGGTTGAATTGAGTTGCTCTCACTAAGCAAGACTGCGCGTTCAATCGTCGATTTAAGCTCACGTACATTGCCAGGCCAGTCATAAAGCAGTAGTTTTTTGACTGAATCCGTGACTAATGATTTCTGAGCCATCATATTTTTTTCGCAAAATCCCTTCAAAAAATGATTTGACAAAAGGATAATGTCATTTCCACGATCCCTTAAAGCAGGTAGGTTAATAGGAAATCCCTGGAGCCGGTAGAATAGGTCCTGACGAAAGCTTCCTTCTTTTAATGCCTGAGTCAGGCTTTTATTAGTCGCGGCAATGAGCCGGATATCGATCATAATCTCCTTATTGCTCCCAAGGCGGGTAATAGTTCTTTCCTGAATTACTCTAAGCAGTTTCAGCTGAGTGGACAGAGGAATCTCAGATATCTCATCAAGGAAAAGCGTTCCCCGATTTACCTCTTCAAATTTCCCGATCCGCTTTTGATCAGCTCCTGTAAAGGCGCCTTTTTCGTGCCCGAACAATTCACTTTCAATAAGATCTGATGGCAGAGCCGCAAGATTCACAGCCAGATATGGGAAATTTTTCCTGTTAGAGTTGTAATGGATGAGCTTGCCAATCATTTCCTTCCCTGTACCGCTCTCCCCGGATACAAGTACGGTCACATCCGTTTTTTCCACTTTCTCTACCAGGCGAAGGCTTTGCAAAAGTGCCGGACTCTCTCCAATCAGAGAATTATATTTTTGGCGGGAGCTAATGAATGATTTTAGCCGCTCAAGCTCTTTCCGCAGGCTAATGGTCTGCTTCAGATTACTTATAGAAGTAGCTACTTCCAAAAAAGCATTATGACGCTTGATGATGTAATCCTTAGCTCCATGTCGGTAATATTGAACAACGATTTCAAGATCCTCCTGAGCTGAAACAATAACGACTTTGATTTCCGAATTATATTGACCAATCGTCTTCAGTATATCAATTCCCTTGGCATCCGACAGATTATGGTCAAGCGTAACGATATCCGGATTCAGGTACAGGTTAGCCAATAGCTCTGCTGCTGAAGAAAACAGCCGTACATCCGCAGTAGAGTCCTGCAAAAGCGTATGCTGAAGTGCTTTGGCAAATACCGGATCATCCTCCACAATGAATATCAGTGTGGCAAATGCTGCCGTCGCATCAATATTAGCATCAGAAGTGTAAGGAGCTGGTGTTTCAGGGTTTTTGCCGAAGAAGTCGGAAAACTGCATGAAAAATTCGATTCTATCTCAAATCTATTGAATTAGTTTATAAATATCGGAATATGGATTTTTACTTGCTTAATATTATCAAATTGATAAGGATTAACACCCATGAGAATTAGAAGCAACCGCACTTAATTTTGCAGGAATGCGAATCAAAAATCATAATAGCTGGACGAGCAAAATACTGTTACTCCTTTTTCTTCTGGTAAATACATCTATGATTTTCTGCCAGCCTGTAGCTCCTGCTACGCCCGTTCATAGCCATCCCAAAATCGTTGTCGGGATTATCATTGATCAGATGCGTAATGATTATATCCTGAAATACTGGGACAAGTATCAATCGGGAGGATTCCGCAAGCTTGTGGAGAAAGGATTCTATTGCAAAAACACACATTATAATTATGCTCCGACGTATACTGCGCCTGGACATGCTTCGGTATATACTGGAACAAGTCCAGCCAATCATGGAATTATAGCCAATGACTGGTATGACAAGGCATCCGGAAAAGACATCTATTGTGTATTTGACAAGAGCACGGAAGCAGTTGGTTCTACGAAAGAGGCAGGACAGATGTCGCCTAAAAATCTGCTGAGCAGTACGATCACGGATGAGTTGAAGCTATACTCCAATAGCAAGAGCAAAGTGGTTGGCATATCACTGAAAGACAGGGGATCCATACTTCCGGCAGGTCATGCAGCAGATGCTGCCTACTGGTTTGAAGCGGAGTCCGGTAACTGGATCACAAGCAGCTATTATATGAAGAGCCTTCCAGATTGGGTAAGTGCCTATAATGGAAAGAAATATCCGGAAGCATACATCGCCGGAGGATGGAATACATTGCTGCCTATTAATCAATATTATGAAAGTGCATCTGATGATTCTCCATTCGAAGAACCTTTCAAAGGAGAAACAAAAGCAATATTTCCCCACGATCTCAAAATGATACAGCAGAAAGATCAGGATATTATCCGCAAAACTCCATTTGGAAATACATTGACCAAAGATTTTGCGAAAGAAGCGATTATCAATGAAAAAATGGGTCAGGGATATTATACAGATTTCCTGGCTTTGAGCTTTTCATCT
Source organism: Bacteroidia bacterium (assembly GCA_038231115.1). Classification (GTDB taxonomy): domain Bacteria; phylum Bacteroidota; class Bacteroidia; order CAILMK01; family CAILMK01; genus JBBRLW01. The sequence goes on along the minus strand of JBBRLW010000144.1, from coordinate 2,183 downwards.
CCTGATTATATTGGACATCAGTTCGGGCCTGCATCTGTTGAGCTGGAAGACAATTATATTCGCCTCGACAGAGATCTTGCGGATCTCATCAGCTTTCTGGAAAAAAGATACGGATCAGATAATTTTACGCTCTTCCTTACTGCCGATCATGCTGCGGCATACTCCCTGAAACAAATGGAATCCATGCGCATTCCTGCAGATAATTTCGAGACGAAAAGCTTAAGGAAAAAGCTCGATGAGCATATCAATTCGCGCTTCAAGGGCTCTAATCTAATCCTGAGCTTCAGCAACCTTCAGATTTTCCTGAACCATGCGGAAATCATGGCGAAGAAAAAAGATCAGGACTCCATTGTGCAGGAATGTATGAATTTCATGCTTCAGCAGGAGGGAGTTAAAGAGGTATATGATATCCGAAATGGTCATCTAAGCTCTACCAATTCACTAAGCAGAGTAATCGAAGCTGGCATCAACACGAAACGATCAGGAGACATCGCAGTGGTACATCAGTCTGGGTGGATGGATTACAGAAATACGGGGACATCACATGGAAGCCCTTTCAATTATGATACGCACGTCCCACTGCTATGGTATGGGAAAAATATTCGCAAAGGATCAACGGAGCAAGAGGTAAACATAGTTGATATAGCTCCCACCCTGGCTGAACTTATGGGCATCAATGAGCCGAACAGCTGTACAGGGAAGGTTATTGAGGGAGTAATAAAAGGAGACAAATAAAAAAGGCATCAGATAGTCTAATGCCTTTTTCTGTAAACAGATAAAATAACAGCGAATTCGCTATTATGTCGTTTTAGGCCGAGTCGCGGCTTAGTATTGATTCATAAAAGTCAAGAACTGAGTTCATGGCTTCTTCGTCTTGGTCTATCTCATTTTGTCCGGATGTGGCAAGAGAAGAGCTTCTTGAAGAGTTCTCCTGAATTGCCATGCTTTGCTGACCGACCATATTGGCTGAAAAGCGGAACAGGCTGGTATGAAGGTCGTTAAAATCGATGTTCATTGATTTTTGTTTAGCGCTGAATATGAGTCGAAGTTATTGTGCGTACACAGGATATTCATAAAAACTCGACAGTCAGCAGGATTTACTTGCTCAAATCCTGATTTTTCAGGACGGTTAAAATCCCTCTATAGAATGGAGAAAATGAATGGAAAACAATACACTGTATATCAATGTATTAAATAATGTGTTCAGCTATACGCAAAAAAATGGGCGCATCTAATGACACGCCCAAAGAAAACCCACAACACACCTATAAAAAATCTTTATCTCATGACTGCCGTAGCAGTATTTGATTCAATTGATGAGTCAAAGATATATAGCTAATTATCAGTAGCAACTGATATTCGATGAATTTATTAAAATCACCGATAAAGCCCCTGAAAGCGGGTATAAGATTATTTTATAAACTCAAAGCAGCTTTCAACGCCTCGGCGAATCGGTGAATATCAGCGAAAGAATTATATAGCGGAACAGGTGCGATCCGGATTACATCCGGCTCTCTCCAGTCTGCAACAATTCCCTGAGTAAACATGTAATCGAAAATACTGCGTCCCTTCTCCCCTGCTACTATTGATAATTGCGCGCCTCTATCCTGCTGCAGCTCAGGACTGATAATGCGTAAGCCTTGTATATCTGTTTCATGTACGAGACTATTGATCAACCAGTACGCGTATGAGCTTAGCTTGCGGCTTTTGGTCTGAAGATTTTCCATGCCTGCTTCCATAAATATATCCAGAGAGGCTTTGTGTGCCGCCATAGGGAGAACCTGAGCGTTGCTGAGCTGCCATCCGGCAGCGCCGTACATGGGCTTGAAACCTTTTCGCATTTTGAATCTTTCAGATTCTTCATGTCCCCACCAGCCTGCGAAGCGAGGAAGCTCATCATTTGCCGCATGACGCTCGTGCACAAATACACCTGAGCTTCCTCCAGGACCACTATTCAGATACTTATAGGAACACCACATGGCGAAATCAACTTCCCAGTCATGAAGCTTCAACTCCATATTTCCGGCAGCATGAGCCAGATCAAATCCAGCTACGGCACCCGCAATGTGTGCCGCATGAGTAATAGCCTGTATATCGAATGCCTGACCTGTATAGTAGTTCACCCCTCCAATCATCACGAGGGCTAAAGAATCGGCATTAGTCTCTATAGTTCTGACTATATC
>JBBRLW010000143.1:0-6011 GCA_038231115.1 Bacteroidia bacterium | reverse complement strand
GATCAGCATTTGGTAGAGGATTCCCTTAGTCAATTTAGAGACGAATATCCGTATCCCATGATAAGATATTAGATTTGCTAAGTACCTGAAATCCGAAGGTATATGAGGAACAACAATGAAAATGATGATGAAACACGCTGGATTTCAAAATCTTATCCGGAAAGCGGGGAAGCCTGTATCTCTTGGGATGATGATCCTGCTTGCAGGCTGCAATAACGGAGCGAAGCAAAAGCCGGTGCATGATCCGAATATGGTGCATAAGCCCGTGGAAGTGAGCGTCCATATATTATCAGATCCGGAGTCTCTGCATCCCTTTAATGCGAACTCGGTCGCGGCATTCACTATTTCGGGACAGCTATATCAGGCCTTGACTTCCATAGACTTCAAGACGCTGAAGCTTGTTCCGGTTCTGGTGAAGGAGCGTGCCACGATGCACAAGATTAAGGAGGGCAGCATGTCCGGCGGACTTCAATTTGATTTCGAGATCCGTGAGGAAGCCAAATGGGATGATGGTCAGCCAATAATGGCAACAGATGTAGCATTTTCCCTGAGGGCGCTTAAAGATCCGATGCTTAATGATGAAGGGATCCGTCTATCCTATGCTGATCTCGATAGCGTAGGGCTGAACACAGAAAATCCGCGCAAATTTTCCATTTACTCCCGCGAAAACTCCATCCGCGCCGAGGCCACCGCAGGAGCTATCGTGATTCTGCCGGAGCATATCCTTGATCCGAAACAGACATTGCGCAGCATCAGCATCCATACGCTGAATGACGATAGTCCGGAGGGAGTCAAACGCCTGACGGCTAACAAAGCGCTGAAGGATTTTGCCGATAAATTCAATAGCGATCCGTATTCCCGGGAAGCAGATCATCTGATTGGCTCCGGTCCCTATATTCTTGATCAGTGGAAACCTGGGGAGTATGTCAGGCTCCGATTGAAAAAAGACTGGTGGGGGAAAAAGCTGTCCAGCTCCAATACCGCCTTTGAAGCCAATGCCGATGTTCTGGACTATCGTGTAATCGCTGATCCTCAGGCGGCACTGCGAACCATTCAGGCGGGTAAAATTGACGTAATGTATCAGATTCCGCCTCAGGATTTCGAGCAGCTGGAACACAATGATGCCTTCAAAAAGAAATATCAGCTCTACACGCCGGATGAGCTGGGCTATACCTGTATCACCATGAACCTGAAAAATCCGAAGCTATCCGATATTCGGGTGCGGGAGGCTTTGGAGAGTTTGGTCAAATCGGAGTATATCGTTAACAATATCATGCTGAATACGGCATCCGTGACGCATTCCATGGAGCATCCGGCCAATAAGGCAACCTATAACACGGATATCAAATACCTCGGCTATGATCCGGCCCGTGCTGAAAAGCTGCTGTCAGAAGCAGGCTGGAAAGACTCGGATAAGGATGGTGTCGTCGATAAAGTCATTAAAGGAAAGAAAACACAGCTCAGTCTTGATCTGCTGCTGAACACAGGGAATCCGGCGCGGGAAAAAATCGCCCGCCTGATCCAGAGCGAGGCAGCTAAAGTCGGAATCAGGATCACTATCATTCCTAAAGAACTGCGCACGGTAACGGAACTGCAAATGAAGCATCAGTTCGAGATGTCCTTCAACGGATGGGTCTCAACGCCCTTGCCTTACGATCCCAAGCCTATCTGGCACTCCATCGGTATTACGGAGGGTCAGAATTTTATGCAATACTCCTCTCCGGTGGCAGATCAGCTGATTGACAGCATCCGCCTCGAACTGGATGAGCCAAAGCGAATCGATATGTTCAAACGATTCCAGCAGCTGGTAGCACAGGACGTTCCGGTGCTATTCCTCTATGCCTACAAAGGCAGATTAGCCATCAATAAAAGATTTGATAACGCCTATCCTTCTACCATGCGTCCCGGATTCAACGAGGCCGGATTCACCGTGAGCGGGGAGTAAGCGATCAAGCAGTCCATGTACTTTCTCCGCCGTGCCTTACTTCTGATCCCGACCGTGATTGCGATCGTTATCTGTGTGTTTCTGCTGGCGGAGGTGCTGCCCGGGGATATTATTGCCGACAAGCTGCAATCGGCTGTATCAGAAGAGGGAATGCTGCGCAATCCCCAGGCACGCGAAGCAGCATACGGAATCCTGGCGCAGAAGATGAGACTTGACCTGCCTCCATTTTATGTCTCCATTCGCAGCCTCTCGGAAAGTGATACCTTGCAGCATATTGTATTACCTGAGCGTAGAGCGCGCATCATGGACTATCTTTCTCAGTCAGGTAATATGCAGCAGGCCCTTCGCATGGACTCCATGTATACGGCACATCAGCCTCCGGAAAATCAGGCTATACTTCAAAGACAGGAGTCCAAAAATCAGTGGAGAAACTATATTCCGGTAATAAAATGGCAGGGATGGCACAATCGTTTTCATCAGTATTTCATCGGCTTATTGCATGGGGATTTCGGATATAGCTATACCCAGAAGCGCGGCGTAGCTCCAATTTTGGCCGAAGCTCTTCCGGTGACGCTTGCGCTTAATCTGCTGGCGATTATCTTCGGTATTCTGATCGGTATCCTATGCGGACTAATTCTCTCGCGTGATGGCGGCGCGCCCCTGCTCCGGATTATCATTGATGCGGCTTTTGCACTTCCTTCCTTTGGAGTCGCTACGTTGCTGCTGCTTTTCTTCACCGGCGGGACATACCTGAACTGGTTTCCAATATCCGGATTTTCAGAATTACAGTCAGAGGACGCCTCGGCTATGGAAATGCTCGGCGATCATCTCTATCACCTGATTCTGCCTGTTTTTGTCCTCGCCTATCCGATTGCCGCGATGATCGCGCGTCAGCTGGAGCAAAGTATCCGCATGCAGCTGGATTCCGATTATATCGTCACGGCGCGGGCAAAGGGATTAGCCAAATATCCGATTTTAATCGGCCATGCGCTGCCGAATGCACTGCTTCCTCTGATTGCCAATTTCTCCGCATTAGTAGCAGGCCTGTTTTCCGGAAGTGTAATCATTGAGAATATATTTTCCATACCCGGCATAGGATCGAAGGCATTTGCGGCCGCCCGATTTCAGGACTATCCTCTTGTTACAGGCGCGCTATTATTGGCCGCACTGATGACCGTTCTGGCGCACTTCCTGGGAGATATCCTCTACACAAGAGTAGATCCGAGGATTCGGTTCTCCTCTCCAAACCGCACCGGATCATGAAAGGGCTGGCACAAAAACTGGCTATGGGCTGGCTGATTGCCGTTATCCTGACAGGTTGCTTTGCCAATTTTATCGCCAATTCCTACCCGCTACTGTGTAGATATAAAAGTCATCTGAGGAGTCCGGCGCTGGAGTCCTCCTTCGGATATAGCTCTATTCCGCTACAAGCCTGGACTTCCGGTGAAATTCAGGTGCTGATGATGCCGCCGATTCCCTATAGCAATACTTCCGTAGATATGCTGCACTCAGGCTATGCCTCTCCATTGGATAATAATTCACGTGCAAACGGACATTATCTCGGAACAGGCTCCTTAGGCGAGGATATGGGAGCTATAATAATCCTTGGATGCCGGTACGCCCTGCTGACGGGCTTTTTCGCTACCCTAATAGCCCTGATACTCGGACTGATTATCGGTGGAACAGCTGGATTTCTGGGAGACCAAAAGATACAGATGAGCCGATCTCAACTGATTCTGGCCGCGATATCTCTTGGTATCTTGTGGTTCTACGGATGGCATATTCCGCACAGTTTCGGAAATATGCCCTTCAGCTGGGGGATCGGCTTTCTTATTTTCGGGCTGATGTATCTGATTTTCAACATTTTATTAAGTAAATCAATTTTTTTTCAAAAGAAGATGATCTTCCCCGCAGATCTGATCCTGTCGAGGGGTATGGAGTTCTTTCAGTCCCTGCCGCTGATGTTGCTCCTGTTTGCCATCATCAGCCTGAGCCGTCCCTCTATCTATATCGTCATCGCCATCATCGGATGTACGGGCTGGTCAGGTATTGCGCAGCTATCCAGGGCGGAGATGCTCCGGATCAGGGAGATGAGCTATATGGAGTCTGCGCGTGCTTCCGGATTATCGCTCTGGCAGCTATACTTCCGCCATGCGCTGCCCAATCTGCTGCCGAGCCTTCGGGTAGCGCTGATATTCACCGCCGCCGGAGCTATTCTGGCTGAGGCATCGCTATCATTTCTTGGACTGGGTACGCCGCCCGAGCTGATTACCTGGGCCAAGCTCCTCTCACTAAGCCGCGAAATGCCCTCCGCCTGGTGGATTAGTGTTCCGGCAGGGCTGATGCTTTTTCTCACCGTATCCGCACTATATGCCCTAAGCTCAGGACTAAAAGAATCAAAAAATTAGCATCCCTAAAAAAGAAGAGGCCCGGATTGGGAATCCGGACCTCTTCACATGCGTTGTCATTCACAGGCATTGAAAACTAACATTTCGACAACAGCATGAAAAAAATAAATAATGAACGTAGAATCGAAAATGTAAAAGACCCAATTTCTCTAAAATTGTGCCAGATCAGATAGCTCAGCTACCTGCACGTATTGGATCGCGTTGAAAAATTGACTCTCCAAAATCTGTTAACAATTTGGTAATATATGAGGTTTTATAATAATATATTGATAATCAATTCGATATAAAATTCGATCAAAACGAAAAATACCGGTTTTCAGGGATGCACAGTATCAAAACTTTAGCCATATTTGCTGGAAATTAATTACTTAACAGTTATGCCGAATTCGAGGAACATTTCAATTACGTTCAACCAGCAGCAGCCCAATCAGGGACCCTTGCAAACCTACATTTCCTTTGACATCATGCCAAATGAGTCCGTTCAATGGGCACAACCGGGAGTGTGTGCTCCATTGATGTCTGTTTATAATCAGGGAGGTGATGTAGGCATGCAGTATACTTACTCTATTCTTGCTACAGGCGGCACAGGTGCAACACGCTTCACAGATGATCAGTGCCATGACATTAATCCGCTGGCACCCGGGCAGTACACTACTGCAGATGTACAGATTCTGAGCGTCCCAAGCCACACTCCGATTTGCGAAGCTAAAAACAGACATAAAAACGACACAACCGGAGGCTAATAAGCTTATAAGAATTTCGGGAACACACCTATTTTCATTTTACCCGCTGCTAAAAACACTCTAATTGTACAGATATATAGTCAAGATCTTTATAGTTATCCTTGGTATTTTGAGCTTTTTTGCGAGCCCATCCCTCCAGGCAAAAGGACGCGCCTCTGATACCCTGTTTGTTGATTCAGTTCTGAACGCTGTAAAAACAAGCCTCAAAGCTGACAAGAATTTAAGTCTGAAGTATTTGTACCGAGCCTTATCGCTTACAAAGGGTATAGCGGTCAGTAAAAGAACATTGCGTGTCTATGAAGATATTGGCTACCTGTATTTTGATATGGGGATCAATGACTCTGCCCTTTATTACTTCCTGATCAACCTGAAAGGAGCAGAGAGTATAGAAAATCCAGGCGCCGTTGCCAACGCATACGATTTGATCGGAAGAGTGTATGATGTCCAGAACGATACGGCCAAAGCAATGTATTACTTCCGGCAGTCGAAGAGTCTCTACCGTTCCCTAAACTCGCAGGAAGGCGTGTCAAGTGTTAATACGGGGATTGCCAATTTGATGGATAATCATGGCCGAAGCAGGGAAGCACTCGCTCTGTATCTTGAAAACATAGAGTATTACAAATCTACAAAGCTTAGTAATAAGCTTATGCTCACCTATTTGAACATAGGTGCATGTTATCTTAATCTAAAGAAGCCGGATACGGCGATGCGCTACAACCGGCTGGCTTTACAGATGGCCCTAAAGGCACAAAATTATGGTAATATTGGTACCATCTACATCAATATAAGTAATTTAAAATATGAGGAAAAGGACAATGACTCTGCCGTATGGTACGGCCTCTTAGCTCTAAGTATTTCAAGAAAATATCATGATGCAGATGCCGCCCTGATTTCTCTGGAAAATCTCGCAGAGTT
>JBBRLW010000142.1:0-6021 GCA_038231115.1 Bacteroidia bacterium | reverse complement strand
TACCAGCGCCGGCGCCTGGCTGCCTTCCAAGGTGAGGATATTGCTCGATATTGCCGAGCTGAGTAAGAAGTCCGCCGGACTATTGGCCAAGCTGTATGTCTCCAACAATAAGTTCAAAGTCAATCAGCCGAAAGTAGCCAAAGAGTACGAGGAGCGCATCAAAGTGGATGAGAACTCCCAGGACCGTCCGGATAGCTTCTGGGTGCAGAACCGCCACGAGAAGCTCAGCAAAGAGGATGTAAAAGTATATTCCCTCATTGACTCGGTGCAGCATATCCCCCGCGTCAAAACCTATATTGATATCATAGATTTTATCCTCAACGGATATGTCAGGGTAGGAAACAAGCTCGAAATAGGCCCCTATATCTTCCTCTATGGGAATAATTTTCTGGAAGGCAACCGCTTCCGGATGGGCTTCCGGACAACGGCAGGCTTCTCAAAGCAATATATCTTCAAAGGATACGGTGCTTATGGGACGCGGGACAATCAATTTAAATGGAACATACAGGCCGAGCGATTTCTATCGCGCAAGTACTGGACAAAAATCGGATATCAGTACAAGCAGGATGTTGAGGGACTGGGTGTGCAGGACGAGTTTTTCTCCAATAATAACCTTTTAACCGCTTCTACCCAGCTTGGACTCGTCAACCGGATGAACAAGGTCGAGCTACAACGTATCTATTTTGAGTCCGATGTTTTCCGCGGATACAATCAGCGGGTATTTTTCCTGACCAAGAACTTCATTCCGATAGGCCGGAATTACAATTTCAGCTTCTATCCCGACTTTTTCAGAGCGCCCAACGTGGAGTATAAGTCCTTCCATACAACAGAGCTGACCTTTGAGGCGCGCTACTGCTCCAAAGATATATTTATCGTCAAAGATAACAGACGTATCCGCTTGGCATTGGACCGTGCGCCGATCTTCACGCCGCAATATACCCTCGGACTGCGGAACGTATTGGGCGGACAGTTTGAGTACCACAAAGTCTCGCTGAACATATCACAGCGCGTCAAGCTCGGCTGGCTGGGTCGCGGAGACTACTCCATCACCGGCACACGGATCTTCTCCCGCAGCTTTATCCCCTTTCCGCTGCTGGATATCGCCCTCGGCAACGAGACCGTTGTCCGCTCGGATAATGCGTTCAACCTCATGCGCTTCTTCGAGTTCATCGGCGATAAGAACGTCACCGCCTTCTATACCCATCATTTTGACGGACTGATCTTCAACAAAATTCCATTGGTCAAAAAAGCGAAGCTCCGCGAGATTGTCGGCGTCAAAGCCGCCTGGGTGACCATCACCCGCAGGCAGCGCTCCCAGTATGACTCCTCGCATTTTCCGGCCAAGGACAAATACGGATTCGATAACACGCTGGTGCAATTTTCCAACGACCATATTCCCTACGTCGAGGCCTTTTACGGCGTAGAAAACCTCTTCAAGATTCTCCGCGTGGACTTCATCCACCGCATCACCTATCAGGAGCGCACCCACAACCGCTTCTATGTTAAAGCCGGACTATATTTCGCGTTTTAGGGATTAGATACGGGCTTACTTTACTGTAGGAAGCTTGAGGCCGAATGTGTAGAACTCTTCGAATTGTGAAATATTTTTGAGAACAGTACTCAGAAAATCACATTGCCCTTCGGACTGATCAGGGTAAATAATCAGGCAGGAAATGATCTGCTTCCGATCCTGATCACTTGGCCTACACGCATCAATGACCTTAGTATCTCTCGCGTAGGCCGATATCTGCCGGATATCATCTATCTCATATCGATTTGATGAATAGGCCAGTCTATATTTGGCATCAATCACCATAGGACCTTCGTTACCAGTTAACACAAAATCAGGATTCCCGTAGGAAGCCTTAAATTGATACTTCAGCCCAGTATTGTACACGTCTAATAATTTCCCATAAACATACAGCTCAAAGAGCTTGCTCATGTCAATCCAGAAGGGAGGCGTTTGCACCCGCTCTCTGGTACTGTTGCTGATATTGTAGCCGAACTTTTTGAGGATCAGCTTCCCAAGCCGGATGGCATCTGCATACTCTTTATAAAACGGATTCTTTTTGTAGTGCTGTATCTCCCGCAGATCCAGCTCATCCGATATGCCCTCAAAAGCAGGAGCTATATAATTATAGCTCTCCGATATAAACGTATCCAGGCGCTCGATATTGAAGCGCGGGATACGCCGGATAAACATCAGCACCTTTTTCAGCAGACGGTTTTCCAATCCATTGACACCAAACTCCTGATAGGTACACACCGTTGAAAGTATCCTGTTTTTCACCAGATTCCGCTTGATGGTAGCGCTCACCATTATTTTCCCCTTGACACGACTGTTCAGGTTCCGCTCTACCTTATAGTATGACTTTTTAAGTCCTTTCTTGACGATCTGCCTAAGTGTGCTCAGGTATTGCACGACGATGAACGGCGTAAGCAGGTCCTGCTTTTGATCTATTGTTATCAGCGGCTGATCAAATTTGATTTCGAATAGCTCCTTCGTATGCTGCGACACCTCCGGATGCTTCATTGCATCGACCAGCATCTGGAGAAAGTTTGTTTCTTTGATTTTATTAGGTTCACTATCTTCCTCCGAATTTATTTTGCCCTCTGTATTCAGCTTGGGCGCTACAAAGATCGCCTGAGTGTGATTCGTACATATCCAGTCCACTCCAATAAAATAGGATGTCCTTATATTATAGGTTTGAGGATTCGCTGCACTATTTTGAATGATAAAGGGATGGCAGGCATCATCCGTAACTTGCTCATCCCGATGCTTTTTAGGGAACAGATACCGTCCTATCAGTTCCACGGGTGGAGATATTGATATTTCTTTCTCCTGCCCTTCTACTAATTGTTCAATCTTAATTGACATGATTATACGGTGGCGTATTATCAGTAGTGGCAGCAGCAGTAGTAGTGGCAGCAGTAGTGGCGGCAGCAGTAGCGGGTGAAGCAGGTGCAGTACCAGCAGGTGGAGGAGTACCAGCAGGTGAAGGAGTACCAGCAGGTGGAGGAGTACCAGCAGGTAGAGGAGTACGAGCAGGTGGTGCAACAGTGCCAGCAGGTGAAGGAGTACCAGCAGGTGGAGCAGATGGAACTTTAACAATTTTTAGGTTCTCAACAATAACAGAAGCCGACTCCAGCAATATCCCGTCCTTGATATATTCCCTAAGGAGAGGCTTTATCTCATACTCTAATTTCAGCTCCAGATCAGCCAGTGTACCCAGGAAATAGCTGTGCCCGAGCATAACGTCCTGCCAGTTGAAGTCCGGAGCCAGAGTTGTTTTACCTGATCCGTCTTTTATAAACAGGTTTTTTACCTCACCGAATAGCTTTTGTGCTATTTTGTCCGTTATAACAGATTCATCAGGCAATACCTCTACAAAGGCAAATCTCCTGCGGATGGCATAGTCTATATGGCCTACGCTCCTGTCTGCGGTATTCATTGTCCCGATGATATACAGATTCGGAGGGAGCATCAGGCTGGCGTTTCCATTAATCGCATACATACTCTCTACAGATTCTCCTCTGTATTCGAGCGCATAGATCAGTTCTCCCAGCACCGCCGGCAGATTCGCGCGGTTAATCTCATCTATGATCAGGACATAAGGTTTTGCCTGAACTACACTATTTGTTTGGTTAATATCCAAAGGCTTTTCCCCAATACTTGTATTTGCATCTTTCTTACTATCAAGATAATTTTTTGTCGCCTCGTCCGCAAATTTCCCCAGTATTTTATTTTCAGTTTTGTACGATACTCCTCCCTTATTCGTTGAGGCCGTAATACCTCTGACAAAGTCTTCATAAGAATACGCCGGATGAAACTGGATGATTTTGAATTGATCGGGGTGTGCATTAAGAACCTTGCACTTGTCTTCATGTGAAAGTTGGGGGTTTTATCAAATATGTGCTTGGCAATAGCGGCAAGAGTGGAAATCTGTCTTGTATTTGAACCATTTTCAGGTTTAATCCATTTCTGTTCTTTATAAGCTTCAATTATTTTAGAATATGTATGAGTCTCATTTGAACCACTTTTAGTTTTCACAGTCACGCTATTTATCATCAATATTTACTATTTCATAAGTAGTTATAGCTGCAGCACTATTTATTATATCGCCTACTTTAAGCGCATTCTTTATATCCTGCACGGATATAGTTGAAAGCATAATCATCTCATACGCTATTTCCTTAGCCAAGCGCGTCTTGCCGGTTCCGGGAGGTCCATGCAGAATGATCTGATGCTTGAATTTGAGTAGTTCTACCTCTGCTTTATTCAAAGAATTACTATTGTGTGTCATGGTCAAATATTTTTTGCTTAATTTAAAAATCCTTATATATGCTGTAAATTGATTTCTTAGATCATTAAGCATCTGCTGATATAGATCGTCATCCATATCAAATCCTTCTAGAACTGGTGAAACATCAATACTTCTACCCCACAAAATATATTTACCTTTTTCAGGATTTGTTATTTGCTTCCTATTGTTGTCTACAAAAGAATATCCAGAGAACTCATTTATAAGATCATTTTCAAGTTCTAAGAATGCGGAAATAAACGGTTGCATGTATTCTACCGGTGATTTAACATCATTAAATGGTACATATTTAGTATTAAACCCTAAGCCATAGCGAATTGATGAGCCTTCATGATATGATATATGATACTGAATTTCAGTGCCTCCACCTTCATTAATTGCCCAGTCGACACTCTTAAATTTGAAAATCTGTCCAGTAGTCGCTGTACGATTCATACTTGCGACCCGCTTTCTCTCATATTGAAATTCATTACAAAACTTCGCTCCAAGGTCCGCATTTACCTTCTTTACTAATTCTTGAAAACTTTTAAACTTCATAATTTTCAAATATATTTTCTATGCCTACTCTGGAACAGTTTTAGGCTTCCCTGTTTTCTGTGCAAATTAGGATATTCCGCGTTACCTCCAAATAATTTTTTGAACAGGCTCCGTTTATCCGGAAAGGCCCAAGTCCAGACTGTTCTTCCGGATAAATCCATTCCCTCCCACCCGCTCCCTGTCCCGATCAATTTCCTTAATTTCGCGCTCAATATGTCTGATTCTATTCTGATCATTGGCGCCGGCGGACAGGTCGGCACGGAGCTGACGCTGGCCCTGCGCGCGCGTCACGGCGAAGCCAGCGTCATCGCAACCGATCTCAAGCCTGCCGAGGGCATCTTTGTGGACTCCGGTCCCTACCATCAACTGGATGTCATGGATGCCAAAGCCGCCCTCGAGCTCGTCCAAAAGTACAAGGTAAGGCATATCTATAACCTCGCTGCGCTGCTATCGGCTACGGCGGAAAAGAATCCGATGTTCGGCTGGCAGCTCAATATGGAGGGACATCTCAATATCCTCAATATCGCGAAGGACAATGCGGTCAGGCAGGTCTATTGGCCGAGTTCCATTGCGGTATTCGGACCGACGACGCCGCGACAGAATACGCCTCAGGACTGTATCATGGATCCGAACACGGTCTATGGCATCACCAAGCTCGCCGGAGAGCGCTGGAGCGAATACTATTTCCACAAATACGGACTCGATACGCGCTCGCTGCGCTATCCCGGGCTGATTTCCTATAAGACCGAGCCGGGCGGCGGTACCACGGACTATGCCGTGCATATCTTCTTTGAAGCGCTACGCAACAAGCGCTATGAGTGTTTCCTGAGTGCTGATACCGCGCTGCCGATGCTCTACATGTCCGATGCCATCAAGGCAACGCTTGATATCATGGACGCCCCTGCCGCGGAAATCAAAGTCCGCTCGAGCTATAACCTCGCTGGATTCAGCTTTACGCCGGCGCAGCTCGCCGATGAAATCCGCAAACATATCCCGGAGTTCGAGATCACATACAAGCCCGATTTCCGTCAGGCGATTGCCGATTCCTGGCCACAGTCCATTGATGACGCTCAGGCACGCGCCGACTGGCACTGGACACAGCAATACAGCTTCGAGCAGATGGTCGCCGACATGCTGGAGCAGCTGAAAGCCAGAGGATAGC
>JBBRLW010000141.1:0-6022 GCA_038231115.1 Bacteroidia bacterium | reverse complement strand
TGTAATGTATCCGATGGACAGCGCATATCGATGGCTTGCTGCAAAGTATTATGACTACCTAATCAGCAGGCAAATCGAAAGCGAAACTTGGGAGACTGAAGAGAGTATCCACAACCAATAGCAAAACATTCAAGCAATCAAAAACATAATAGAGCAAATAGGAGATGAAAATTTGTATAATTGGATTCCTAATCATAGTGTTGGGCCATTTATTTTAGGAATGAATATTAATGAATATAGTGATAAATTTTCAATACCAAAAGTCACCCATTGTGAAGAAGGAGACATGAAATGGGATTCATATACCTTTAAAGAACCCGATTTAACTATTTGGACAGAGGAAGATTTAATTACAGATATTCTTAGCTACACTTCACTTATATATAATAATGCTCAACTTTTTAAGTATTCTTGTTCCGAACTTCTATCCTTATTCAAATCACAAGGTGCTCCATCTGACCCAGTTGATCATATTTGGCTAAAATATAAAAAGAAACCAAGGAGTGTTTATGTAATTGAAGAGTTTAATATTCAAATTTGGGCGTTTGGAGAAAAAATAGAACAGTTTATTGTTAGTGAAGAATTTATTGATAGTGAAGAATAAAAAGAGGTACCGCATCCGATTAACTGATTTTTGCATATCCCATTGATTATTAGTAAAATGATAGTACGGGTGCGATGATTCGTTGCTAATCCAGTAATCCTTCTGCCAACCGTTCTCATTAGGTAGAAACAACACGGTGCATGCAAAATCTCCAAAGCGGAAAGTCACACTTGATCTGCATCCTGTTAACGGCGATATATTCGGGTAAAAAGAAAGCCCGATAAATGCGTATCGGGCTTTTCTATTAAGGTCGTGGAGGATAACGGATTCGAACCGATGGCCTCTTCCATGCCATGGAAGCGCTCTACCAGCTGAGCTAATCCCCCAATCATATTATAGGCCTGCAAAGGTAATATATTTCTCTATTCTCTACATGAATTCTACATTATATAATACCTTCGTGCTTAACAATTTGTTAAACTAAACTTCATATTGTTCCTGTCCGCTGTAATGCCTGCAAGACTTAGTTTTGCCTGCAATTTCAATAATTAATTATACAACAGGTATTTATGAAGAAAAAAGGAAATCTGATGCTGAAAGCGTCCCTGCTATTACTTCTGACTTTGTCGTTCTCGCATTGTAGCAAGAAAGGAGAAGTCAATCCACAGTCCTCCAGCGAGCAGTCTCTTATCCACCGTCCTGCTATGGCGCTGGCTGCTTCTGAAGACTTTGAAACCGGAAGCAAATCCAGCTATTCTGCTGCTTCGGTAACCCTCGGAACCGGATCATGGTATCTGGATGATGCCCTCATCGGTGGAACTTCCAGCGATGTGTACAACGGATCTTATGCCGCACGTGTCCGCAATACCGGAAAAATGACCATGCAGTTCAACCTCAGCAATGGGATCGGAACCGTGTCCATTCAGCACGCCATCTACGGATCAGATGGAAGCTCTACCTGGGAACTTTATTACTCAACCAATTCAGGATCAAGCTGGACAAAATCAGGAGCTACGGTAACCACCGCTTCCGGATCATTTGCTACCGCTAATTTCACCATCAACCAGACCGGAACTGTCCGCCTCGAGATCCGCAAGATCACCGGAGGAAGCTACCGCATCAACTTTGATGATATCGTTATCAACGATTATTCCGGCGGTGGAACTTCTACTACATCAACTACTTCTTCAACCGGAGGCGTTACTTCAGGCGGATGCACAAGCACCAATCTGCACCTGACTATGGGAAATCCATCATGTGCGGTGACCAACTCCAGCACGTATGCTGATAATTACCTGATGGTCAAAACTCAGTATGTACTGAGCTACAGCAATACCCGCCGCATCCCGAACTGGGTAGCCTGGCATTTGGATGCAAGCGATCTCGGTTCTGCCGGACGTTCTTCTTCTTTCAGCACCGATGGTACGCTTCCTTCCGGATGGTATCAGGTGACAAGCTCTGACTACACCGGATCCGGTTTTGATCGTGGCCACCATTGCCCTTCCGGCGATCGTACTGCTTCCTCTACCGATAACCTTGCTACCTTCCTGACTACGAACATTATGCCTCAGGCACCTGATAACAATCAGGGTCCATGGGAGCAGCTGGAAACCTATTGCCGTACCCTCGTCAATAACGGAAACGAGCTTTATATCGTTTGCGGAGGTGCCGGTCAGGGTGGATCAGGTTCCAACGGAAGCGCCAGCACTATTGCATCAGGCAAAATCGTTGTCCCTGCCTATACCTGGAAAGTAATTGTGATCCTTTCCAACGGAACTAACGATCTGAGCCGCGTTACTTCCTCCACACGTGTCATCGCAGTGAAGCTTCCCAATACACAGGGAATCCGTTCCAATACCTGGGGCAGCTACCGTGTGAAAGTTGACGATGTTGAAACGCTTTGCGGATACGATCTGCTTTCTTCACTCAGCACTTCATTGCAGTCTTCCCTCGAGAGCACGGTTGATACCGGTCCTACGAACTAATACATGGCCTGTGCTTCCCTAATAGGCAAAGCATAAGTACACATAATATACTTTTGAGAATCCCCTCCGGCAGCAAACGCCCGAGGGGATTTTTTTGGTAGATAGAGCATCCCCTCAGAGGCCGATTCTTATTTGCGCTTATCTGCTTTTGAGAGCTGGATTTTCCCTCAAGCCCCGAATCCTGATCATACAGGCCGATTCTTATTTGCTTCTTATTTGCGCTTATCTGCTTTTCTTATGCTTTTATTCCTGAAATTTGTGTTGAGTTCCAATACCCGGAAATGTATCCGATGCGCCGATGAGCAACAGTGACGAAATTATCTATATGCTCCAGCAGCAGGAGGCAGAGCTGTTAGAGTTCAAAGAGAACTATCATAATCCTGATGAGTTGGGGAAAGATATTTCTGCCATGGCAAATACAGCATCTTACCGGAATCAGGAAGCCGGATATATTTTGTTCGGCGTCAGAGATGATGGAATGGCAACAGGCAGCTCATTTGATTTGGATGCCATCCGGATCGGTAACGAAGTACTGCGTTTCTGGCTGACCAATATGCTATCGCCCTTTGTCGATATTCAGCAAATAGATGTCCCGTATCAGGGAATGCGGATTTTAGGTATCAAGGTGCCGGGAAATCTCAGCCGCCCAGTGCAGTTTAAAGGGATTCCGTATATAAGAAACGGCGCACAGACCCGCAAGCTTGCGGAGTTCGAAAGCATAGAGCGGAAAATATGGAAAGGAACCCATGCCCTCCCGATTGAGCTGAATCCTGCCACTTCCGTTCTAAATCCTTCCGAAATTGAAGGCTTATTAGACATCAGCGCATTTTTCAATCTGGCTCGTCAGCCAGCTCCGACCAGCCTCGATTTGTCTTTGGCCAAGATGGCGGAGCGGGACTTTTTGATTCGTTCTGCCGATGCTACGGGCTATCAGGTGACGCTGCTGGGAGCCATTCTTTTTGCCCGCGATCTTAATAGCTTCGGGGAGCTGTACCGTAAATCCGTCAGAATTATCAGATATACGGATCGGCACAAGCTGTACGCGGACTACGATAGCTTCATCCCCTCGGGTTACGCCCTTGCCATAGATAAAGTAATGCAGGAGCTGGGCAGGCTCCTTCCTCAAAGAGAAGAAATCCGGACTGCCCAGCGGGAAATAATATATGAGTATCCACAGGCAGCCATAAGAGAGCTTTTAATCAATATGCTCTCCCATCAGGACCTTAATGAAAATGATTATCCGCGGATAGAAATTTTTACGGATCGGATTGAGTTCACAAATTCAGGTACCCCTCTGCTTGATTTCAATCGTTTTATTGATGGCGACCGTCCACGAAATCCACGGCTGGTGGATGCTTTATTTCTGATGCATTTTTCCGAGCAGCGCGGCTCCGGAATAGACAGGGTCTTTGCCATATTAGAGAAGGAAGGGCTTCCACCGCTGAAAAATTTCCCTCAGCCGCTACATACCCGCATCATCCTGTTCAGACATCATAATCTGGAGGCCTTATCTAAAACGGATCGCCTGCTGGTTTGCTATCAGCATGCCTGTCTGCGTTTTATAATGCATGAGCCGATGACCAATGCCTCCCTCAGAGATAGATTCAGAGCAAAAGTGACGAATAGCGCGAGTATATCACGCCTCATAAAAGAGTGTGTGGAAGCTGGACTCATTAAGCGGGTATCGGAAGAAAGCTCAAAGAAATACTCAAAATACGTCCCCTACTGGGCCTGATAATTTCCCGGAATAGCATCCAATTCTTATTTGCGCTTATCTGCTTTTGAGAACTGACTTTTTTCTCAAGCCCCGAATCTTGCCCATACAGGCCGATTCTTATTTGCTTCTTATTTGCGCTTATCTGCTTTGAAGCAAAACGGACTTCTCTTTGAGCCATTGCAGGCTGGCGATGGTCATGGAGCTGTCCAGCTCCTCCAGGACATGGATCAGCGAGACTTTATTGCCCAATCGTATGTGCATCAGCTTCTTCGCATATTTGACGAAATTCAGATAGGCTGTCTTTTGATACTCCGAAATCGTCCGGTTGCGCTTGATGAAATTATGGAAGGCATCTACCAGAGAAAAAAAAGGCTCCTCTTCCTGAAGCTCGTAGTAGGTCTTCAGCAGCAGGACTTTAGCATCCATCTGATAATACACGTCCTCGAAATCTACCTGCTGGAGCAGCTTCAGAGACTGGCTGAACTGTCCACGATAATAGCTCAGGAAAGCGAGGTTATAGGTATGGATATTTTCCCGCACATCCTCGGGGAGCTTCTGGCTGTATTCTTCAATGAAGCGCTCCGTCCAGTCGAGGTTGCCTGTCCGCATCCCGACAGTCGCAATATTCTTGTAATCAGAGGCTTCCATGAGTCCATTATCTATGATGATGCTCTTGTCCAGGAGCGCCATATATAGCTCGAAAAGCTCATCCAGAAATTCCAGCCTGCCGCTATTGAGCTTCTTGATACAGTAGTTGAGCGCGAAGACGTACATATCCTTGGCCTCCGTCTTGGGAAAGAGTCCGATGTGCTCGGTGAGCATCTCCTTGAGCTTCTGGTAATAGGACTCATCCTCCGGAAAGCGGAGCGTTGACAGGATGTTGAAGTAGATGGCAATAGCCGGAACGTCCTCGAGCTTGCGCTGCTTGACGAACTCAATGACCTGCTCGGTGAGGGAGTTCTCATATTTCACCTGCAGAATGTTCTCCCTGTTGAACATCACACAGCAAAACCGGAGCTTATTCGATAGATAATAATAGTCGAGGTTATCAATTGCCAGCTGGAGCGTATCCTTGATGCCCCGATTGTCCTCATGCAGCAGATGCAGATAAGCATCCTCATACAGGAGATGCTGCTGGAAAAAGTAGTCCACATCGCGGAAAGGCTGCTTCTGATTCATTTCCAGAAGCCCCTCAAAAGTCTGCTGAAAGTATTTGCCGAGCTTGCGGTTATCCAGTGCCATGAGGGTCTTGTGGCGGCGATATAAATCAGCCCGCTCAAACTCCAGATAGCCGACGAAGTCCTCGAGGAGCTTGGTCAGATCGGTCATGACGTAGCGCAGGCGCTGTTCCTCGGGACGTATATCCGGAAAAACATGGCGAAAAGAGCGCTCCCAGTCTAATTCTTCCTCAATATATCCGGAAGCACTGTATTGTGCCAGGCTATCAAATAGCAGCTTCACGTTCTCGTTCTTATTGAAAAAGGGGGAATGCACATATTCCTCAAAGCGCCGCAGCTCCCGGGGCTGGAGGGTGCGGAGGATACTGATGAGCTTGCTTCGGGCTAACATAGAGAGATCATTGGAGACCTAACGGATAATCTCCGGACTGAATTTCATCAAAAATAGGGAAATTCCAGCGCTTATTCCGATAAATTCTGTTTGAAATTATACCCTACGCTCCAAACAGACCGATTTTTGCAGATAAACAGGAAGGTAGCGTTCGATAAATCACTAATTTTCTATCAGCTATAAAGGAAGCCAATGGCTAATTTTACG
>JBBRLW010000140.1:0-6075 GCA_038231115.1 Bacteroidia bacterium | reverse complement strand
CTGGCCAAATCCCTGGTTGCGAAAGCCGAAGCGAAAGGCGTGAAGCTCTATCTGCCGATAGACAGCCAGATTGCAGATAAGTTTTCCAATGATGCGGAGATTAAAACCGCCCCGAGCGATCATATCCCCTCTCCCTGGATGGGACTGGATATTGGTCCTGAAGCTCAAAAGGCATTCTCTAATGTTATCTCCCAGTCCAAAACTATCCTGTGGAACGGTCCCATGGGTGTATTTGAGTGGTCTAACTTTGAACAGGGCACCAAAGTCATTGCCGAAGCCGTCGCCGAAGCGACCTCCCAGGGCGCCTATTCCCTCATTGGCGGCGGAGACAGCGTATCGGCCATCCACCAGTTCGGACTCGAAAAACAGGTCAGCTACATCTCCACCGGCGGAGGCGCGATGCTCGAGTACCTCGAAGGAAAAGAACTTCCGGGCGTCAAAGCCATCGGAAAAGAATAAGCCAGATCATACGCAACAGGGAATCAATCAGTAAAAGCTCAAAGGGATGTTAGACAAGGATTTCAAGCACATTGCCATCGCCGGAAATATCGGCGCCGGAAAAACGACGCTCACCAAAGCCCTGGCACGTCATTACGGATGGGAGCCTCATTTTGAGGACGTAGAGAGCAATCCCTACATTGACGATTTTTATCAGGATATGCAGCGCTGGAGCTTCCACATGCAGATATTTTTCCTGAATAACCGCTTTGAGCAGGTCCTGAAAATCCGAGAGGGCAATGAGACCGTCATTCAGGACCGGACCATCTTTGAAGATGCCCATATTTTCGCGCCCAATCTCCATGACATGGGACTGATGACGGGCAGGGATTATGAGAACTACAAGAATCTGTATCATACCATTGAGTCCCTGATCGCACCGCCGGATCTATTGATCTACCTCCGTGCCTCTCTGCCGAAATTGGTCAGCCAGATTCAGAAGCGTGGCAGATCCTACGAAGAAACCATCCGCTTAGATTATCTCAAAAAGCTCAACGCGCGCTACGAGAATTGGATCGAAAAATATCCCCGCAAAAAAGGGCTGTTGATTATCAACGTAGATGACATGGACTTCGCCGAAAACCCCGAGCATCTCGGTCAGATCATCCAAATGATCGAGCTGGAGCGCGGCGGATTATTCGGTGGGGAGTGAGTGTATTACTCAGTTTTGAAAGATATTACTGTCTGTTTGAGTATTCTCAATTAATTTGACCAATCCCTTAATATCTGGCTTTATACAGTTTGTATGTTTTTCAAGATGAACGAACTGTAGAGAACAATGGGTGCCGTGTATGAATTTATATGCACCTGAAATACCTGGCCTAATCTGGCTTGCTGGATACACGAGAGCGCTGTGGTCACAACCCTGATATAGATTATAGACCAGCATCTGCTTCAAATCCTCAATTGAAGGATGATTGTCCTGGACGCGCTTCCATTTCGTATCAATTACTATAAGTGCTTTCTCCGGTTTTGTAGCCTCGTAAACAACTATGTCCGGTCTAATATTCCGCATACTTCCAGATTCCGGCAGCCAAAAGTTGGTCCTTACCTGCTCGCGCAAAATGTATTTTCCCGGTTTGTCCGCATTCAGCCCTTTTCTCAGAATATGCATAATGTACTTCTCCCAAAGCATATTCATGTCGAACATTAGTGCTAAAACATTGGAAGAGCCTTTCCGAACATCAGGATGATAATTCAGGAGCAGCATTCTCGCGATATGATGCGCCGTGCGATAAGCGTCTGTCTTGCGTGTGTAAACAAGTCTGTCGAACAATTCCTCAGTAATTTTTGCTTCCTGACAGTCAGGGAAATCAAGCATTAGCGCGCGCGCATCGGATACCAGATGTTCCGAAGTAGAAATATGGGAAATGAGCTTTAAGGTCTGTAAGAGGATAGCATTATAAATATGATCCCGATCATATACCGTATGCCGAACGTAAAAGCGCTCTGCGTGTGTTAAATTATGTCTGATATTTTCCGCAAATTGCAGCCTGCCTTTTAGCGCAGTCATATTTCCCTCTTCTTTGCGGTATTGCCTCACGAGTCCTGTCTGAATTATATAATGCGCCTCCTTAAGGAATAGCTGCATATAGAGGTCGAGAATGGTATTGGCGCGCAGGAGAAGAGACGCAGATCCTGTGACCTGAGGAAGCAGCCCGGCAGCACGCAGCATAGATATAAGGAAGCCCTGCCACATTGCAGTCTCATCTTTTCCTGATGTATCCCGATCTGCTTTCGGTAATACCTCGATCGTTAATGCCCCCACCTGAATAACTCCGACGTACTCATTGAATTTAACTCCGTTGTGAATCAGGTTAAAGTACGCGCATCCCTCCCCGTAGTAATTCTCCAGCGCCTGCCGATGCGACTCTTTGAAACTCGAAGGATGGCCTACTCGGAGGCTTTCGTGCTCATAGACTGTTATGTGAGTTCTATTGGCCATTATTTTTTATATTCAGAAGAGAATCCAAAGCTTTGGCAAAGGATTCTTCGGTATCTATTGGCTTAAATTCCCATATCTTCTTATCCTCAAAGGCGCTTACAGTATCCAGAGAATCGCTGCCTTTTGGCAGATTTGCAAATAAGCCACCGGATTTGGGGTTTTCTTTTATACCTACAAACCCTTCTCCCAGAACCATACAGATACGGCTGTAATCTCCGTAGAAATACTCCTGCAACAGTGGAATGATCTTATCGGTAAATACATGCAGATACTTTTTCCAGTCACTGATGCCCATGAAATAGCTATGTCCGATTCTATGATCCCGTCCAGCCAGTACCTCCATACGGCTGTTGATAGTTTCCAAAATCTCCTTGAAATAATAGACTTTAACACCAATTGGTAATTTTGCATCAGATAGGAGTTTTTCCTGTGGCGGCATCTCTTTGAATGAAAATCGCCGGCGGAGGGCTGTATCGAGCGCTTCGACGCTTCGATCAGCGGTATTCATAGTACCAATGATATATAGATTGGAGGGGACACCGAATTTATCACGAGAATAGGGTAAAACTACTTCAAGCGCTTCCGCTTTACCTGCACGTTTATCTTCCTCAATAAGAGTTATTAACTCTCCAAATATCTGAGAAACGTTGCCCCGATTAATTTCGTCGATAATAAGTACGTAGTTTTTAGGAGCAGTTTGTTTGTTAGACGTGTAGTCAAATCCATAACTTTCTTTAAAATACTTCAGTACACCAAGATAGTATCCTTGCCAGACCTTAAAATGCTCTTCACCATTAATCTGTTTTTGAAAATTTTCCCTTGTCAGCACCCCTTGACCATTTAAAGTTGGTCCCGTGTGCAAACGCAAATTGCCTTTCGTATTTAAGGAAACAGCAAATTCAGCACCTTTAGGTGTATTTAATTTAAAAGGCTTATTTTCAGAATCCTCCAACAAATTCGTCAGTTTTTGGTAAGCCTCTTCAAAGCCTACTTGATTTGGTGTTTTAGCAGATAGGCACATTTTTTTGAAAATGCCGTCCTGTATGGCATACTGGAGAAATTGGTCGTTTTCTGATGGTTCAACGGGTTTGATACCCTCAATAAAATCCTCGTAGCTCAGGCTCTGATGGAAAGTTATAAATTGAATACGCCCTTCGGCTTTAAGGGCATGATATCTTTCTCGATAACTCACCCGTTTCTCTGCATCTGAGCTGCCAGTCGCAACAAATGATGGCTCGGCACGTCTTACCGCTTCTATAAGTGTGGCGAACGTCTTCCCCGTACCCGGAGGGCCGTAGAGAATAGTGTTTAATGGAAGGTCTATCATTTTAGCTGAATTGGCTTGTATGAGTTTTAAGAGTGCTTTATATTCTTCTTCTGTTGCTGAGAAGTTCGTTCCGGAATAACCTACCTTCAGCTTTTGCAATGCTGGTACGTCTTTAATTGTACTCGCTAATATAGGACGCGCGGTCAGGTCATGTGTTATACGGATTCCAACGCGCAGGATTGGCTTATCAGCGCCTGGGACAGGATTTCCGCTTAGAGTATTTATTACTACTACCGGAAAATGATAATCTGATTTAATAGATTCATCATTTTCTTCTTTGAGAATATAGTCCCCTTCCTTATTTAGCTTCTCGATGCGCATGGAAGGAGGCTGAAGATGCATGTTATTTTCTGCAACCACATACTGATTGCCGCCGCTCACCGTGCGAAAGGTGTCTCCGACACTTAGCGAGGAAACAGGCACAGTTAAATCATTCTTTGGAGTACACCGCCATAAATGACTGTCATTGGAAATGTCGATCTCAGCAGGATCTGAAGTTACTTCGGCCAAGGCATAGCATCCGGCTATTTTACCCGTTAACCATAGTATTACCTTATCCCCAATTTTGATTTGGTCTTTATAACGCAGTCACCTGCCAGTCGTGCAGGAGATTCTCCCTTACAGCACGAGCGAAATCATACTCCGCAGGATTGCACTGAAATATCCAGTAGCTTGTGATATTACTCGCCATATTATACGCTTTGGCGAACAGTTCCTGGCGGAATTGCTGGTCAAAGATGGCTTGCTCAAAGGCTGGGCTGCTACTCGGGAAACGACGTATATTTACTTCATCCAATTCACTTTTAGATGCGTTGTATATATTGTCGAAATGCAGGTTCAGATCATTTACATCTGTTGATCTATAATAGTACGTATCTTTCTTTATTCTGTATTCGTCTCCAAGAATTGCGCTTTCGCTTAATGGAGTAGGGCTATCACTAATAAACTGCCAGCAATATTTACCTCTGGGGTAGGCAACAAAACAGTAGCGCCGGCCTACAGTCAAGGCAATAGTACTGTCAGCCCCAAGCGTATATGTCACTCTTACATCATCCTTTTCTATATTTAACTGTCTTATAAGCTTTGTAGCAATTTCAAAAAACAGATTGGCCTCCTCTCGCTTCATTAGAGCAAGAAATTTAATCAGGTCTGCTTTATCTTCACTTGGTTCACGCATAATTCACATATCTAAAATACTCCCTTCTCCCTCCTACTTCCCCAACAAACCTTTTCTGCGGTTGATGAGGTCTTTGTAGCGATTCAATATCGGTATGACGCCGACGTAGGCACCGGCAAAGACGCTGGCAAAGCTCGCCAGATGCCAGGCGCCTACTCCGAAGTAGCGCTCGGCGAAGCTGGTACTCATCGGCCAGGGAAGCAGCACATAGAAGACATAATCGGAGCAGATACACAACACCATCCAGATGATGCCTACTCTGATTGATTCTTTGCGGATATCTTCCGGACGTAGAATATCGCTTCCCCAGAAGTAGCTCAGCGAGGCATAAGACCATACCCCGCCGCTGACGAGCCAGAGAAATGGCAATATCGCCTGATAGGCAGCGCTTTGGGAGATCGACATCGTCGGGCCTATTTCCTGACTGTATCCCATGGACCGCGCCACCAGCGAGACCAGCAGATGCTTGATGATAATGAGTCCGGCCCAGGTGACGAGCCAGAAACGGAGGGGTTTGAGGTATCTTTCGCGAAAGTGCATGAGCTACAATTATATAAGCGCCTGAACGGGATCAGGATAGCCGGGGCAAATTTAGAGCGTGGCGCTTAGAAGCCGTCTGCCTCCTTTGAACTTATGCTCGATGAGGACGTGAAGTATCGTTTTGTCATCGACATGCAGTCGCTGAAAGAAGCATAGGACAACATCTGCTTACCGGATATAAAATCAAAAGCCCGCATTGTTATGTACAGTGCGGGCTTTTGCTATCAATAATATGTTATACTCAGTGAGTATATCCTGAGACTAATCTTCGTCTTCAACGAGGAAATCATCGTCATCATCCGCATCCGGATCAATGATCGGCGCCTCCACTGCAATGGCCTGCTGACCAAAGGCTTTATCACGGATTTTGGCTTCAATCTCATCGGCCAAGTCAGGATTATCCTGCATGATCTTCTTGACCGATTCCCTACCCTGTCCAAGCTTGGAGTCCTGATACGAGAACCAGGATCCACTTTTTTTGATGATCTCGTAATCGGTCGCAATATCCACGATCTCGCCTACTTTGGAAATACCTTCTCCGTAGATGATATCAAACTCTGCCACCCGGAACGGCGGCGCCACCTTGTT
>JBBRLW010000139.1:0-6102 GCA_038231115.1 Bacteroidia bacterium | reverse complement strand
ATCTCCGGCTTTGACCTTGTACTGAATCGGCTCGGCGTTTTGAACGGAAGTATCCGTTTGCTGCCTGGATACCATTTCAGAGGCAGAGGCTGCGGATTTACTGTTCAGTGATTTGCTGATCATTTCTGCGCTGGCCAAGCTGAGGCTGTGCTTCATAGTAGCCGATCCTTTGGCTTCCGGACGCCGCGCTAATAGCGAGCTATCCAGCCGGAGGCTTCCCGCACCCGACTCCAGCGCGAGCTGCACCGGTGCCATAGTTGTATCGTTTTCAGGGAGAAGGTCAGAGTATTTGCTATTGATCGGGATTTCCGCATAGGCTATCCGTTTGCTCAGCTCCGCTGATAAACCAGCGCCGCGCATCCAGGGATTGAAGGCCTTAAGCACACTCACGTTCACATGATGCTTGCGGGCAAAATGCGCCCAGGACTTTACTCCGCTGCGCCCCAGTGCAATGTGACGTGTTGGAATCGGAGCATATAGCTCCTTGGAATGATAGTCCATGCTATAGCGCTTGCCATGCTGCATGATTTCCTTCATGGCCAGTACGCGGAATACATAGCGCGACGTTTGCTGATTCAGGATCATATCGTAATACGTCGCAGTCTGCTGATAGTCACGCAATGCCTTCATTCCGAAGAGTCCGAGGTTATAGGAGGCCGCAACCATTGTCCAGTTACCGAAATACTGATAGGCTTCCTTGAAATATCGGCAGGCGGCGATGGTAGCGCGCTCCAGATGGTAGCGCTCATCTACTTGATCATCAAGCTGAAGTCCGTAGCGGCTGGCCGACTCAGGCATCAGCTGCCAGAATCCCTGCGCGCCGGCACGGGAAACATTGAGGGTGAATCCTGACTCCACGAGAGCGAGGTATTTGAAGTCATCAGGGACTCCATAGCGCTTCAGAATAGGCCGAATAACCGGAAAAAAGCGTCCCGAGCGGCGGATCATCTCCATCGTCCCGGGTTTATAGCAGGTCAGGATCTGCATTTCACGGTCCAGGCGCCGTGCGACGTCATATTCATCCAGCGGAACACTTTCCAAAGCAAAATTCAGATGCTCGGGCAGATTAAACGATGAAGCCGCGCGGTAAAGCGGCTCCTCTGCCTCCGGAATAGCCTGTGGCATATCTAATCCTGTCGGATCGGTGTAAGGTGCCGAAGATATCAGCAGCTTGCTTCCGAGCGTCAGTCCGGAGAGTGTTATATAGCAGATGAGCTTTTTTGATATGCTCATAATGTTGTAATTTCTATAATAGATGATTAACAGATGTACTATGATAAATAGTTCCCCGATGTATATTATTAATCTAAAATCGTGCTTTAAATGATTTAAAGCGCGATTTTATTCCGTAATGAGTAATAGCCTGCCATTGAGGACTTGAGATACTTGCATATATCATAGAATAATGTTATAGAGAGGGGAAAAACAGCATAAGTTCCGGAGTATTAATTCATTCAAATTAATTGATTATCGGCACGGGTTCCGTATTTGATTGCCTCCAGCATGCAAGCTACTGAGCAGGATGAGCATGCGTCTAATTCGGAAGCAGGCAGGCATACAGGCGGCTCGTCAATCCCGCTATTCTTCTTCGAAAGTCTCTAAATTCTTACTTATCCCTATCTTTACGGACATGAACCGTCTGATACGCTTTTGCTTAGTCATGATCTGCCTGGCTTTGTCCGGAAATACCCTACTGGCGCGTGCCTATTACTTTTCCCCGAAAGGTAACGATGCCGACGCAGGCATCACGCTTGCCCGCGCCTGGAAATCATTGGATAAGCTAAACAATGTCCAGCTTAAATCCGGAGATAGCGTATTTCTCAGCGCCGGAGATACCTTTACCGCCTCGCTCTACTTCGATGCAACCGACCGTGGCAAGCTCAACAGCCGGATATATATCGGATCTACGGATTCCAGCGTCAATGCCATTATAAGGACCGTCAAGGACTTCGGGCTTTATGGCTACAACTGCTCCGGATTCCTGGTAGAGCACCTGACGATCATTGAGGGTACCACCGGATCCAATACCTACGGATTCCAGCTCTACTCAGATGATACGGGCAAATTTATCTCCCAGGGCTGGACATTCAAAGGATGTAAGGCCTCGGGATTCAGCTCCGCCGGATTCTACTTTTTCAGCTATGGTACCCGATATGGCTTCAGTAACCTGATCTTCGATAATTGTGAGTCTTCCTATAACAAATCCGCAGGATTTACTTCCTATAGTCAGTATCTCAAGGGACATAGGAATATCATCGTCCGGAATTGTATCGCGCATCACTGTTTCGGCAGAAAAGACGTAACCAACTCGAATTCCGGAAGCGGTATCGTGTTCGCTGGATTGGATTCGGCGCTGATTGAGTATTGTGAGGCCTATCAGAACGGACGCGATAACAGTCACTACGGCGGCGGACCCTGTGGAATATGGGTCTATAACTCCAACCGCGTAATGATGCAGCACAACCGCGCACATCACAATCAGGCCGGATTGGAAGCAGATGGCTCCGGCTTTGACTTCGACGGCGGTACCACCAACTCCGTGATGCAGTATAATATCAGCTATTATAACGAAGGCGCCGGACTGGAAGTAGCACAATATGACTACGCCCCGCCGATGTATAATAATGCCATACGCTATAACATATCCTATAATGACGGGCGCAAAAACGGAAATGCAGGCATCCTGATCTACGCCGGAATCGACTCCCTTCACGACTATTATATCCATAACAACGCGATATACTCAGATGACAAAAATCTGCTGGATTCCAATAAAAAGTCCCGTGGCATTGTATATACGCACCATCTGAGGAATGTCTATGTATGGAATAATTATTTCCTGTGTAATAAAGCCGAGCTGCTGGCCAGCTTCGGCACCGATGTAGATACCGCCGAGATCAGCTTCAGAAGCAATATATTCCATGAGTATAACACACCCCAGCGCGTCATCTTTGCCGACAAAGCCTACAAGGACCTGAATTCCTTTCTAATCAATAGCAAATGGCAGGGATTGGCTCGCGATAATATCTTCGGCAAGCCGAACATCCTCCTCGATAATTTTATCGGCATGACGTATCCCGATTCTACTCCGCCTGATATAGAAAAGCTCTTCCGCCTCCGGGGAATATACGGCACGCGCGGCGCAGACATCAGCCCCTTCCCCTTCATTCTGGACAGCCTGAGATATGATTATTATCACCAGACGCTGAGTAAAACCGGCCTCGTGATTGGTATAGAAAGCGCTACTGTTTTAGGCGCCGCTACACCTGAAGCTCGCTCCCCCGACGTATATGACAGCCGGATCTATCCCAATCCGGTACAGGCGGGCGATATGCTGAGGGTCAGAGCCGAATCGAACCGCCTGAGCGCGTCCCCCTATCAGCTGAGCCTCTATGATGCACAGGGACGCAGCCTCCTCAGCGTGAATCATACCGCGGAGCTTCATCTCCCTGCCGATCTGCCCTCAGGGATATATATCCTGCGCATAGCCTCGGATAATCCTGCTCTTGAGGCTCATTATCAACGGATCATCATATTGCATCCTTAGTTCTCGGGAAAAGTATTACCTTTGCCGTCCTGTTTATATCAGGAATGCGGATGTGGCGTAATGGTAGCCGCGCTAGACTTAGGATCTAGTGTTGTAAGACGTGGGGGTTCGAGTCCCTTCATCCGCACTTAAATCCCTGTAAGTCAATGATTTACAGGGATTTTATCAAGAGGGAATTTGCCTGCTACAGGACAAACCTTGACACTAAAGCATAAGGATCCATAAATCACGAAATACGTTCTGAAACAGCGGTATTTCTGTGCGCCATTAGGCTGCTTCCCATTTTTGAGATTTTGCCTTGACAATCCTGCAATTATTCATCCTTAACTGGAAAGATTCGTGGTGAAATCAAGCCCACAGATCAGCTCTGAGAAGTGCAAATTTATAGAATGAGGCAGAAGTATGGCCTATTTTACACCCATCAAGTGAGAATAAATTAGATTCCATTTTTTTTCATTCACTTTTTGATACAACTCCATGTAGTCGTATTGGCACACTTTACCACATACAATAGACTTGAATAAAAAAGCATATTGGTAGTCATACACAAAAATCGGCTGTGAAAATCTAATTAAACTTCTTTTTCTTGGCGGTAGCTTCTGCCAATTTCTTTCCAAGCGCCTATATCCTGAGGAATCTGAATCTACGTTGCTACTATCGTGTTTCATCCTTTCTAGAAAGTCATAAACCCATGTATAATTAGATTGTGCATCAATGATATGAGCATGTTGAAAATCTCCAATTTTCCAATTCATAGATGGTATGCCTATCTTGAATTTCCTCCACAAATCAAGCTTAGCTTCTACAGGTAACGGCAAGGAAGCTAAAAATTTCGTTGAGTCTAAAAAAGTGTAATATTTGATTACTACAGACTTGCTAAGTAGATAGTATTTATTTTTTGGCTCAACTACCCTAAGAAGACTAATCTTGCTGCTTTGCGCACTCAGTAATGAATTGGAGATTAAGAAAATTATAACAAAAATATATTTATTTTTTAACATCAAAGTAGCTATCTTCTTGACTAAGTGCCTGTCTAAAAATTTCACAATGAACTTTCAAGAAAAGGAATCAGGTCAAGTAATTGAATCTTAACGACTAAATTATATATCCAAAGGCCTAACGTCGTTCCCATGGCAAATTACCTATAAGTTTCTTAACAACCAAACATTACAAGCCTAATTTAGATCAGCCAGCCCTGATGCTAAGGAAAATTTAGATCGACCATAAACACTTCTATTTCTTGTAAAAGATACTATCCGGATATCCCAAATCTCTATAAAAAGGATAGTCGCCTCTTCTTCTCCTTAACTTTTCAGTCCAGGAGTTGATATGTATTGAGTTTCTTTTTAGGTTCCCTTTAGCATTGAATTGCTTATACGAATAAAAGTATGGAGCTACTTTAGCGTATGCCTGATAAACACTATTTGAGTCTGGTAATACAAACCAATTTGAGCTGAAGCTGCTGATTCCAGAGGCTGTCACCATATTTGAATCATTGGTTAAATAAAACCTGATTCGATACTTTTTACCTGTTTTCAGATAAACTAATGCTCCAGTGCGTATTTGGCTTTTGATTTCATATTTCTCGTCATTTTCATCTTCTATAGAAACGCGCGGACTCAGCCAAAGTCTTCCGGTATCAACCAGGAATCTAATTGATATATGGCCAAATGCTGGGTAATTATCTATTTTATCAATCTTGCTGATTTTCAACGCTACATTTTCAATTTCGCTCATTGGACTAAATGAAATATTTCCTCTGTCATCAACGCTATATTTTCCAATGGAATTACCTGTAATCAAATCATAGTTAAAATGGTATAAAAAATACTTTGTTGTAGGGAACAGCACAATTGTATGGCTGCCACTGCGATTTATATAATAAATCCTTGTGGGCTTTTGGCAGGAAAAAATAATACATAAGATACCAAGTAAATTGGTAGCCAATCTGATTTTTCTTAAAATTTTTGCTCTACTTTTCATATTTTGTTCCTTTAGGACACTTGCTAATGAAATTGTCCTAATAGGATAATCCCTTTCCTACCTCCTTTAGAAGGCTTTCCCAAGCAAATCTCTCTCTTCATTTAGTAGGTGATAACCTTTAAGGTATATCCACCTCCTCTACTGTGCCAGTCTTTACAAAATGCTACCATATCAGGGCTTAGGACTAATAAGTTGTTATTCTCCATTAGCAATTTTGTTCCTCATTACGCATTTGCCATTGAAAGAGTATATCATTTTCATATATCTCGAGTAGTTTAATAAGTACGCAGAAAGTTGCATCATTTGGCTTAACAATAGCAATTTCACCCTTCTTTAATCTTGCATACTGAGATGGATCTCTAAAAACCATTGGATCTGTTATATCGGAAAAATTTGTCGCGCCGGAAGCAATTCTAATTGATCCGTTTTCCCCCAATAAGTCTACAACTCCATGCTGTGGTTGTAATGTATTCCACCGCATGTTTATTGTCCTAAGATCAGTTTTTGAAAATTGAACTTCCAGTTCAATTCCACTATTAACAACTGGAATTCTTCGCTTTCCTACCCCAATT
>JBBRLW010000138.1:0-6130 GCA_038231115.1 Bacteroidia bacterium | reverse complement strand
GACGAGGAAGTATTAATTACTATTTCCCATGCTGGCTATGTGAAGCGTACCAATGCCCGTGAGTATAAATCTCAGGGTAGGGGAGGAAGAGGTTCAAAAGGAGCTGCGTCCCGCGATGAGGATTTTATTGAGCATTTATTTGTGGCCAGCACACACAGCTATATGCTTTTCTTCACTGAACAGGGTAAATGCTATTGGCTGCGGGTATTTGAAATTCCAGAAGGGACACGTACTACTAAAGGAAGGGCATTACAGAATCTTATTCAGATTGAAAGTACGGATAAGATCAAGGCATACATAGCCATCAAAAGTATAAAGGATGAGGATTACCTGAATAGTAATTTCATCTTTTTCTGCACCAAACAGGGCACGATCAAGAAGACGGCATTGGAGTGCTATTCCCGTCCAAGACAAAAAGGAATTATTGCCATCAATATCAATGAAGGTGATGAATTAGTTGACGCTATCCTCACTAATGATAGATGTCAGATTGTAATTGCAACTAAAACCGGACAGGCCATCCGTTTTCCTCAGGAGAAAGTTCGTCCTATGGGGCGGAACTCCACCGGAGTAATAGGAATTAGATTATCTGAAGATGAAGATGAAGATGAAGACGATGCGGTTATTGGATTGGTATCAGCCAATACGGAAGAGGATACCTTACTGGTACTTTCAGAAAAAGGATATGGAAAACGCTCATCCATTGCGGATTATCGTATTACCAATCGTGGAGGAAAAGGTATTCGCACTATGAACCTCACTGATAAAACAGGAGGATTGGTGGCCATCATTAATGCAGATGAGAATCATGATTTGATGATTATCAATCGTTCCGGCATACTGATCCGTATTTCTATTGATGAGATACGCACTATGGGACGTAATACTCAGGGAGTTAGGCTGATTCGTATCGGAGATGAGGACAGTATAGCTTCCATAACGAAGGTTCTTAAAGAAGAAGAGGAAGAAGAAATCATTCCGGATGAGAGTTCCGAAAACACTACAGATAATTCAGAAGTAACCATCACCGAATAAATTTACCAGTTTTGAAAAGAGTTATTTTATTTGCTTTTGCCAGCCTTAGTCTGCTAAGGGTTTCAGCACAGGGAAGCGCCGTCACAAGTGCCTGGAATTATCTGCGTTATGGAGAGCTTGATAAAGCTCAGGAGTCAATAGACAAGGCAGTTATGAATGAGGAAACGAAATCAGATCCTAAAGCCTGGCTGTACCGAGGTCAGACGTATGAGATGATTGCCCGAACTCAGAAACCAGAGTATAAAAAGCTAAGTCCGGATGCGAGCAAAGTTGCAATAGAGTCTTATGCAAAAGCAGTCACCCTGGATACCCGTAAAAAATACTCCGATATGGCTGTAGCCGGCGGGGAAGGTAAATATATAGGTATGCAGGGATTGGCTCAAAATACGGCGAATATGGGTGTGGAAGCCTACAACAAGCAGGAATTTGCTTCAGCTCTTAATGCTTTTGAAACTTATTCCATGTCCAACGATGCCATCGGTAAATACACGGGCAAATCGGTTATCGATACGAACGTGATCTATTACATGGGATTCAGTGCGTATTCTTCTAAAAATAATGAGAAGGCAAAAATGTATCTCTCTGAGCTGGCATCGAAGTATAAGTATAAGGAAGCATCAGCCTATCAGACCTTGGCAGATATCTATAAATCGGAAAAAGACACGGCAAAAGCCCTGGAGGTTCTCAATATGGGATTGGCCAATGCGAAGGATAAAAAGAATCTGCTGCTGACCAAATTAGACATTTATCTCAGAAGAGGAGACAATACTATGGCACTGGAAGAAGCCAAGAAGGCTATTGAATTAGATCCCAACAATATGAGTATTTATCTGGTGATGGGCACCATGTATCAGAATATGCATAAAGAAAAGGAAGCCGAGCAGATATATCAGCAGGCCCTGGTAAAGGATCCGGATAATTTTGAAGTGAATAACCTCATCGGAGTCAATTACTATAATATCGGAGCTGACCTCTATAATAAGTCCATTGATATAAAGGATCCCAAGAAATCCGCTGCTGTTGAGCAACAGGCTCAGATGGAGTGGAAAAAAGGTATTCCATTTCTGGAGAAAGCTTATACAAAGAAAAGCACAGATCCAGAAACAAAACGTCTGTTGAAGGAAATGTATGTCAAAACCAATCAGATGGATAAGGCGACAAAGATTAAGTAATCAGTAATAAGGGCAGAGATGCCCTTATTTATCGAAATATCATTTAACATAATGTAAATTATATAACAATTATGTTGAGTAAAATTTCATTACCTGAGCCGTGTAAAAGTCTGATCTAAATCTCTTTCCCACGTGACCCCATCTTGACATAATTCTCCTTTCCCAATAATTTCACTGTCGGTTATTGTCCAGGTATAACGCTGGGAAAAATCAGGAAAATCCCGCCACCAGCTGAGTACATTTTTTTCAAATGAAACATCGTATTTCCTTGATACTTTGCGCTCGTCAAAATACAGCATGAAGTATTCTCCTGTGGAGTTATCACTACCGAAGATTGCAATTCCGGCAGGAAAACCTTCTTCATCTATTTCCGAACGCCAAAGTAAGAATGCACCTCCCTCAATCCATTGGAATGATGATTTTCCGTATAAAGTTTTATTTGAAAGCGAAGGATGTGTACCGGCAGTTTTCCATTCCCCTATTAATTTTCCAAATTCCTTAAGTGCAGGATTGGGAATTTGCGCGTTTTGATTCCATTGTACGTTCATTGATGTCAATGTTGCTTGATGGGATTAATTACTCCAAAACTATTCAATTTTCTTATCAGAAATAGAGAATCTATTGCGATGAAAATTAAAGATATTCCAATTGGGCAAAAGTTCTAAAACCTTATCTTTGCGTATTACATCTGATATGGAAATCTCTAAAAATAAAAGCGCTATATACACCTGGATCTTAGTGAGTGGTGCAATCATATTACTTATTCTGTCGAGACTAATTCTTCACATTCCCAATTTTGCACCGGTTTCAGCCATGGCACTTTTTGCCGGGACGATGCTTACCAGGAATCTGAGGAATTTATTGATGATGCTGGGAGTAATCGTTTTAAGTGACCTTGCGATTGAGCTATCTCATCCAGGACAGGGATTCTACAGTGCACAACCTTTCGTGTACGCCTCATACGCTATAATTTATGGAATTGGCGCATACGGACTTAAGTCCAGACTTAACATAATCGGAGGAATTGCAGGTACTTTAGCTTCTACGCTGATATTTTTTGTGGTATCCAATTTCGGAGTATGGGCTGTTGCGGGTCAGGCCAACGAAATGTATCCACATACTTTGGGGGGACTCATTGCCTGCTATACTGCAGCGATTCCTTTTCTGAGACCTACGTTTCTCAGCGATATGTTTTTCAGCGGAGTTTTCTTTGGAGCTTTTGCACTGATCAGTCAGGCGCAGTTGAGAACAGAAAAAGCAGGCATATAATCATAGAGGTGCTTATGTAAAGCAAATCTACTTGTGGAAGCGGATCAGGTTCTCAACCGCAGGTCCGATTGTCGGGTAGGTAAACGCAAATCCTGTTTGAGTCAATTTGCTATCTGAACAATTCAGGCTTCCTACAGCGGACTCTACAAATTCGCCCAATAACAGTCTCAGCATAAATTTCGGAATGCCCGGCATCCATAGCGGCTTATGAAGTGATTTTGCTGCAACTTGAGTGAGTTCTTTATTGCTTACCGGATTGGAAGCCACTATGTTGTAAGCACCGTAAACAGATTCGTTTTCCAAAGACCAGATTATGCTTTGTACCAGGTCATCAATATGAATCCAGGAAGTAAGCTGATGTCCATCTTCTAATGTCGCTCCTATGTAATGTTTGATTGGCTCTACAATTTCCTTAAAGGCACCGCCTTTTGTAGAAAGCACAATACCGAATCTTCCAATAATAAGCCTTGCTTTTTCAGAATTGAGCTTGGATGCTTCTTCTTCCCAAAGCTGACATACGATTGCGAGAAAATCATTTCCCTGAATTGAATCCTCTACTAAATTTTCATCGCGATTATATCCATAAATTCCTATGGCTGAGGCGTTGTAGAAAGCTTTCAGCGGTGTTGAACGCTTATTGGTCTCTTCTACCAGCAATCGGGTAGCATCTACCCTACTGTTCAGAATTTCCTGTTTGTATTCAAAGCTCCAATGCTTTTCACCGATATTGGCTCCTGCAAGATTGATAATATAATCGGCCCGCTGTACAGCCTCTGGATCAATTTTACCCAATGCTGGGTCCCAGCTATACGTCTTTACTGATGGATTTGAAGTTGATTTTCCGCTCCGGCTTAGTATGGATACTTCATACCCCTTTGCCAATAATGATTTGGTCAACTCAGATCCGATCATCCCGGAACCACCGGCTATTAGTACGTTTTTCATAATACTGACAAACAAAAGTTTAGACCTTTTGATTTTCAATTGAGCATATTAATGGCAAAAGAAAAATATTTTTTCCTTTGGGTGCTTTAATGTAGTTTTGAAGGCATATTTTCATTACTTAGTATGAATATTCACGAATATCAGGGAAAACAGATTCTTAAGAGCTACGGCGTTCCAATTCAGGAAGGTATCATTGCAGATACTCCTGAAGGAGCCGTCCAGGCAGCCAAGCAGCTCCAGGACCAGACAGGTACGGATTGGGTTGTAATCAAAGCTCAAATACACGCCGGAGGGCGCGGAAAAGGTGGCGGGGTAAAGCTGGCTAAAAATCTCGATCAGGTTAGAGACGTAGCTACTCAAATAATTGGGATGCAGCTAATTACTCCACAGACGGGAAAAGAAGGAAAGAAAGTCAATAAGATATTGGTTGCGCAGGATGTATATTATCCTGGAGCTAATCCGACGAAGGAGTTTTACGTCAGTGTATTATTAGACCGTGCTTCAGGTCGCAATGTTATTATGTATTCCACTGAAGGCGGGATGGATATAGAGGAAGTTGCACACAGCACACCGGAAAGAATTTTCAAGGAGATTATTGATCCGACTGTTGGCATACAGGGCTTCAACGCCCGTCGTGTTGCTTTCAACCTCGGATGCGAAGGAGAGGCATTTAAAGGGATGGTCAAGTTTATCACTGCCTTATACAAAGCATTTGAGGGTACGGATTCATCCATGTTTGAAATCAATCCGGTACTAAAAACATCCGATGACAAGATCATTGCTGTGGATGCTAAAGTTAATCTCGATGATAATGCTTTATATCGCCATCCGGATTACGAGGCTATGCGTGATGTTTCAGAAGAAGATGAGCTGGAAGTAGAGGCAAAAAAATTCAACCTGAATTATATCCGTCTAGATGGAAACGTCGGCTGTATGGTCAATGGTGCCGGACTTGCTATGGCAACAATGGATATGATCAAGCTGGCTGGCGGAGAGCCTGCAAACTTCCTTGATGTAGGAGGTACAGCCAATGCCCAAACGGTTGAGGCAGGATTCAAGATCATTCTGGCAGATCCTAATGTTAAAGCAATCCTCATCAATATTTTCGGTGGAATTGTTCGCTGTGATCGCGTAGCAAACGGAATCGTAGAAGCCTATAAGAACATAGGGACAATCAATGTTCCTATCATTGTACGCTTGCAAGGTACGAATGCTGTGGAAGCTCAGAAAATCATCCAGGATAGTGGACTTAAAGTTTTCTCAGCCGTATTGCTTACAGAAGCTGCGGATCTGGTAAAACAGGTTCTACACAATTAGTATCTGATTTTTATCAATTATAATAAGGCCGGTGATTTCTATCATCGGCCTTTTTTGTGTCATTGGAGCTAATTCTGTGCAATATACTGGCTGAAATTTCGTATTATAGCAAACTAATTTGATAAGATATGATGTTAAAAATTTATCCGGAAAATCCAGCTCCGAGGCACATCGAAATGGTTGTACAGGAGCTTCAAAAGGGCGCTGTTATCATCTATCCTACCGATACGGTGTATGCCATTGGCTGCGATATGAAGAATCAGAAGGCCATAGACAGGCTCTGCCAGATTATAGGAAAGAAGCCCGAGGAAGCAAATCTTACGCTCATGTGTCATGATCTGAGTAATTTATCTGAATATACAGTTCCTTTTGATGACAGGATTTACCGTATG
>JBBRLW010000137.1:0-6137 GCA_038231115.1 Bacteroidia bacterium | reverse complement strand
CACCTGCATAATCATTAACCAGCTGATCCGTTTTTGCCGGAAGTGCTTTGGCAACAGCAGATTCAGGGGAGCATATTATAGAAACAAGGCATATCAGTGCGAGGAAGCTGCGCCGGATATAAGCTGAAATACGTCTGCGTTTTTTGTTCATGAGCTGTGATTTATCCGAAGCTTATATCGTCTGATAGCTCGTTGATGTCATTCTTCTGGTAAGGGAAATTCCGTGACAGTGCCATCCCTGCTTCTATAATACCTTCACGGAGGCCTTCGTAGAATTTTCCGTTTCGAAATTTATGCTGAATGTGCATTTTTATATCGTCCCAGAAAGTAAGTGCTACTACCTGATTGATGCCTGTATCTCCGAGAATAGCAAATCTTCGCTCGCCTGTGGCAAGATAGAAAAGAACTCCGTTACGGTCGGCTGTTTTGTGCAATTCCAGCTGAGCAAATACCTCGGCAGCGCGGTCAAGGACTTCTTCGCCACCAGTACCCCACTCCAAATGCAGACGTATCTCTCCGGAAGTTCTAAGCTCTGCCTGACGGATGGCATCCTTGAGCTGATCCAGCTCATTAGCAGAGAAAAACTCTTTTACAGAGTGATGTTCCTCCGGAGATCTGCCTGAAGTATTATTAGGACTTTCCATTCGTACTAAAACTGAACTGCTGGAGCTTTGTCATCACCGGCAGCAGCCTTGAAGTATCCTTTTTTCTGGAAGCCGAACATTCCGGAAAATATATTATTCGGGAATTGTCGGATATAGGTATTGTAGTCCTGAACGGTCTCGGTGACTTTGCGGCGCTCCACAGCGATGCGGTTCTCCGTGCCCTCAAGCTCGGTCTGGAGCTGGGTGAAGTTATCGTTGGCACGCAGGGTCGGATAGTTTTCCGTAACGGAAAGCAGCTTTCCTAATGCACGGGATAGTCCGTCCTGTGCCTCCTGATACTTGTCAATGTTTTCCGGCGTCAGCTTGGATGCATCAATAGTAACCTGAGTCGCTTTAGCGCGGGCTTCAATGACGCCTGTCAGCGTAGATTTCTCGAAATTAGCTACTCCCTTTACGGTATTAACCAGGTTCGGGATCAGATCCGCACGGCGCTGATACACGTTTTCTACCTGAGACCAGGCTCCGTTTACAGCTTCCTCCTTGTTAACCATAGAGTTATATCCACAGGAACTAAGGGTGAAAGTCAGTAGCAGGGTCAGGGAATAGAATCCGATTTGTCTCAGCCTGCCCATTACGATAGAGCGGCTGTAGATAGCACCATTATTTAGTTTCATCTCAATTATTGATTTAGAATTGTTTAGGTCCTTCGCCTGCAAAGATGCAGCGCAAAGCCCCATAACACATTCCTTCCTGAAATAATTTCAGGGGATAACGATGAATGGTACTTTTTTCAGGATCATCCTGAAAATCAGGCCGGAAATTTTGTCAGACATTGGCCTGAGCTGTCTTTATTTTCCGAATAGCTTCTTGAGGATGACTTCTTTTTCCATCTGAATTACATCACCGGGCTGCATTCCCTGAATGGTAATTTTTTCAATGGCATAGCGCACCAAGCGCAGGGTAGGGAATCCGACGGCAGCGGTCATTTTCCGTACCTGACGGTTTTTTCCTTCGGTCAGCGTGAGGGAAATCCAGGTATCAGGGATGCTTGCGCGGAATCGGATAGGCGGATTGCGCGGTGGCATTTCCGGCTGCGGATCAAGGACATGGGCTTTGGCAGGACGCGTCATTTCTCCGGAGACCTTAACGCCCCGCGTCAGCGGAAGCAGTGCCTCATCCGTAGGGATGCCTTCTACCTGGACATAATACTCTCGGCTGTGTCCCTGAACCGGACTCAACAAGCTGTTATTGAGCATTTTGTCATTGGTGAGGATCAACAGACCCTCAGAATCCTTATCCAGCCTGCCCACCGGATAGACATCTTTTTCAAACTCGAGCTTAAGGTCAGCCAGTGTAGTATCGTCCTCGTTTTCCCGTGTAAACTGGGAAAGCATACCGAAGGGCTTATAGATCACGTAATACTGATGTGATAGCATAGCCTGCAAAGGTAGGCAGGAAGTATGGCCTCTGAAAAAATTATCATTTAGCTTACCTTTGTGACGGCTATGCTCAATATAATTCTCTTTGGTCCTCCGGGAGCCGGTAAAGGTACGCAGTCCGAAAGGCTCATCAAGCGCTACGGACTGGTACATCTCTCTACCGGCGATCTGCTTCGCGCGCAGATTGCACAGCATACCGTCCTTGGAGCCGAGGCTAAGAAATACATGGACGCCGGTCAGCTGGTGCCTGATGAAGTCGTCATTGGCATGATCGAGCACCGCGTCCGTGACGAGCAGCATACTGCCGGCGGATTCATATTTGACGGATTTCCGCGTACGGTTGCACAGGCAGAAGCTTTGGACAAGCTCATGGAGCGCCTCCATATCCCAATTACGCACATGATTTCGCTTGAAGTTCCGAAGGATGAGCTGATCAGGCGTTTACTCAACCGCGGAGAAACTTCCGGTCGCACGGATGACTCGGAAGAAGTAATCGTCAAGCGCATCACGGAGTATGAGCTGAAAACGAGAATCGTAGCCGATTTTTATCAGCGCTACAATAAGCTCAGGGCTGTAAACGGCATCGGTACGATGGACGAGATTTTTGACCGTATTACATCGCATCTGGAAGCCGTGCCTACTACGCAGGGCTAAATTATCCTCGATTATTTACATCGGTAAGGTTTTCGCCGGAAGCTAAATGTGTGCCCTGTACTTTCCGTTATCTTTGCGGATAAGGCTTCAGTGGCCCGTATATGATCATGTTCCGATTCCGGTCTGCTATTCTTCTTGTCTTCTGCTGTGTAATGATGGCTCCGGCTATCCATGCGCAGACCTATATGCTGATTGATACCATCGGACCGATCAGTACCCATGCGGTGCATCAGGCGATATTTAGTCCGGATGCAAAATTTGTTGCTGCTATTACCGAGGGCGATGCCGACGTCCTCATCTATGAGGCCGATTCCAACAAGCTTAAAACACGCCTCAAAGGACAGGCCGGTACGGTTCAGAACATCGCATATAGTGCAAAGGGAAACTGGATTGCTACGGCGAATGCCAACGGATCGGTGAGCATATTTGAAGTAAAAACAGCGAAGCTCCTCAAGAGCTTTTATCCGGATTCTAAAATAACGGCTACCGAGGGTCTCAAAATGAACTTCGTAGGCTTTACTGCCGAGGATAAATCGATTGTATTCGGCGGAGATGATGGCAAAATCACGGAAGTCCGTAATTTTATGAAGGCTCCGCAGTCCATATATATTGGAGAATCAAGCTCGCCGATTGTTTGCGGGGCGGTATCCAAGGATAGAACTTTGATCGCATGGGCATCAGCTAATCTGTTATACGTCAGGAATCAGGTTACTTCGGCGCACAAGGTCATTGCCGGATCCAGTGATGAAATAACGGCACTGGCGTTTTCCGGTGATGGGAAAATGGTTGCGGTACGCTGCAAAACGAAGGTCGTTGATATCTGGGAGCTTAAAACAGCGAATAAACGCCGGAGCATCAAAGCGGCAGGTCAGCCTGCCGGACCTGATTATACCGGACTGGCGTACTCGGCCGATGGGCGCTACCTTATTACGGCCTCTATGGACCCAAGTCCGGGCATCTGGGACGATGATTATCGCCTGCAATATCAGCTTATCGGACATAGACGTGCTGCCCGCTGCGTGGATTTCTCTCAGGACTCGCGCATGTGCCTCTCCGGTGCTGATGATGGCACAATCTATATCTGGTACAAGGCTGAGCCAATGACAACAACGGAGGACATGAAGCGTTACCGCCGTGATCCCAATCGCAAGCCGGACAGGGATACCTCGGTCATGAATCCGGATGGAACCGGAGAGACAAAAGTCACATACACTGCCGAAAAGCTTCCTACGGCGCTTGACGGACGCAAAGTACTGGTCAATCATCCCGTGGAGGTGCATTCCAAAAACATCACCTTCTACGTCTGGGACAATGATCAGCCGGATGGTGATATTATCTCCATTTATTTCGATAATAAGTGGATCCTGAGCAATTACAGGCTGACGGCCAAGAAGAAGATCATCAACGCGAAAATAGAAGGCGAGGGGAGTGCCTACCTCATGCTGTATGCGCA
Source organism: Bacteroidia bacterium (assembly GCA_038231115.1). Taxonomy (GTDB): domain Bacteria; phylum Bacteroidota; class Bacteroidia; order CAILMK01; family CAILMK01; genus JBBRLW01. Next base: position 1,986 of record JBBRLW010000137.1, on the reverse strand, counting down.
TAATGAGGGAGATATTAGCCCAAATACCGCCGGAATCTCAATTTATGATGGCTACCGCGAGACGAGGCTCGACCTCAAATCGGATCTTAAGTCCTGCGACGCCGTCAAGCTGATCCTGAAATAGCTTTTTTTGGCAGGATAGAGTCCGTTTTTGGTTGGGCTTCTATCAATTTGATTCTATTTAACCTTCGTCGGCCTCCTTTTTGTAACTTTGATCATTACAGCGGATTTGGTATCGCAAACCTGGCTGTGGATTTTCCTTATGAATAAAAATTTACTCTTTTCCGGAGCGTTTCTTCTGTTGTCTATGATGGCTCGTGGCCAGCAACCCGGTCAGTATGAAAAGCTGAACAGCTTCTATAAAATTCAGGACAGATTCGAGCAGCTCCATGAGCGTCAGGAACGTGCAAAGAAGCATACGCCGACCTCGGATATTGATGCCCGCAGCCAGGAAGATGCTGACGAAGAAATCTTTGAACGCTGGTCAAATTTCTTTGGCCCGAGGGTGTATCCGACCGGAAAGCCTTTCGATCCGAAGATTATCTATACCGAAGCACAGAAATATCATCATCCGCTGTATAAGCAGGGTGCATATTCAGCAGACTGGAGATACGTCGGCGCACCCGGAATCCCAAGCGGAGATGCAGGTACGGGACGCGTGAACTTCGTCAAATTCCACCCGAAAAATCCGGATATCATATTTGCAGGAACTCCTGACGGCGGACTCTGGAAATCAACAGATAGGGGCGCTCATTTCAGCAGCAACTCCGATTTTATGGATGTGCTCGGATGTACCGACCTGGCCATTGATCCGCAAAACTCTGATACGATGTATCTTGCTACGGGAGACGGATACGGATATCCGATCTCTAATGGACTCTTTTGGGGCGGGACTTACTCCCTGGGCCTGATGAAATCCATTGATGGGGGAAAAAGCTGGAAGCCTACTCCGCTGAGCTACTCCTATCCGCAGGCCAGGCAGATCTATATGATGGCTATGCGGCCTGATAGTCCAGGCGTTTTGGTGCTCACGACCAATGATGGTCTGTATATCACTAATGACGGTGCCCAGACCTTCAGGCAGGTCATGACCGGATCGTTCAAGTCCGTTAAAATTAATCCGGGTAATTCCAATATAATGTATGCTGCGACGAATCAGCAGTTTTACAGATCGGTAGATGGCGGCTACACCTGGAAAGAATCCAGTATTGGTGCGAATATAGGCCAGCCTTACACAATGAATATGGCTGTATCTCCTTCCAATGGTAATGCGGTATGGCTTTCTATTGGATATGGTAATCTGACGGGAAAAGTATTCAAATCCTCGGATGCAGGTACAACCTTCCGTGAGCTTGGTGCGCCGAATCTTGGCGCGCTCGGAAACTGGTATTATCACATGCTTGCGGTATCTCCCATGGATGCACGTAAAGTATATACCGGAAATGTATTCATCAATTCTTCTGCAGATAGCGGAACCAGCTTTCAGCAATTGACGGCTGCGTATCCGGGCTTCGGCAACGGACTGCCTTATATACATCCCGATCACAGGAAGATGGAGTTTTTCCCGGGCACGGATGATACGATGATCGTATGTAATGATGGCGGCATGAATATCTCCAAAGATGGAGGCCTGCACTGGAGACCCTTCGGTACCGATATCCATACAATGATGCTCTACCGGATAAGCTCTTCCCAGACCGATTCCCTGCTGTTCTATACAGGAGCGCAGGATAACGGAAACTATCGTTCTAAAAAGGGCGTATGGGCAGCCGTAGGGCGCGGAGATGGTATGGTCAATCAGGTCAATCCCCGGAACAACGATACCGTATTCAGTGCCATTCAGTATGGAAGCCTCAGCCGATCGGACGATGGCGGAAGGAACTATCAGTATATGTACGGACTCCAGGGCAAGCAGGGCAACTGGACGGCTCCGGTTGAGTTCTGTCCCCTTGATCCATCGATAATATACGTCGGATTTGATAGAAT
>JBBRLW010000136.1:0-6161 GCA_038231115.1 Bacteroidia bacterium | reverse complement strand
GTAGCGGAGTATGGTGACTGTCCCTGACGGGGATGCAGCTCATCAATTGGAACGTATAGTGCTGTCCCATAAACTTCTGAAGTAGAAGTAACGAGTACACGCTTCGTTCCGAGGAGCTTTGCTGCCTGAAGTATATTTAGTGTCCCCTTGATGTTTGTATCTACATAGCTCTCAGGAGAGTAGTAGCTGTAAGGGATAGCAATCAGAGCTGCCAGATGAAATACCATATCGATTCCCTGCATGGCATAGGAAACCGAGTCATAATCCCTGATATTTCCCGTAAAGACTTCAATTTTGTCTTTGTATTTTGAGGTTTCAAGCCATCCCCAGTTGTTTTTGGAGTTATAGGTGACAAATGCCCGGACATCAAAGCCGGCTTCTACGCAGGCTTCTGTCAAATGTGAGCCGATAAATCCTCCGGCACCGGTTACTAATACTTTCATTTATAAGTTTGAGCGATCTATTTGGTGAAATAATGCCTGTCACAGGCAGGTGAAGTGTACATGCAGGTGTAGAGAATTCTATCCGATGTACGGGCTAATCCGCCTTTATGAAATCCATGCGTATCGGCAAGGATAATTGATCCTTTTTCCCCGGTAGCCGTAAACCATTTTTCTTTAGGGACGAGCCGGTTCATTTGCTCGTCGTCTGTGCGGCGGACATTTCCTTCCATTTTGAACTCAGGCTCTGCCTGAATCGGTCCCAGAAGATGCGTACCAGGGGCGTAAGTAAAAGGACCTGCTCCCAAATCAACATCCGTGAGATATAAAAAGAATTTGAAAATCTGGAGATCCTCTCTGTCTCTATGCCATAGCTGAGATTCTCTCGCTTGTGCATTGGATGGTAGCGTATGCCAGATGTTATAATAACGTAAATCCGCAGGCATTTTATAGTATCCATCTGCCAGAGATTTTACTTCAGATTGAGCTGCGAACCTGTGAAAAATCCCCTTCGGATCCAGCATCGGTTTTTCTCCTAAAAGGAAATGCATGAATGTCTTGGTACCCTTGTCACTAACATCATCAGTATTGTCTCTTTGAGAATATATGTCCTGAGCCTTATCATGCTCCATTTGCTCATAAGTGGACAACAGCTCATTATATAGCTTATGATCCTGAAACAGATCCTCAATAGTTGTGGTTGCAACGCCATTCGCTTTTAAATCCTCGAGAGGGCGTCTAATATGTTGAGGCAGGGACTTTATGTCCGTTTTATACGCAAGCGTAGAATTCAAATTCAGGAGATATCTCCAGGCTAAAGGATTACGCTTCAGCTTCCTTTTGATTTCATATAGTACTCCCATTTGAAAAGCTAATAATCTGTAAAATTAAGATTTAGAGTTCATGCAATTGTTAAGAATCTTTTGATACTACAGCTCCTGCATCTTAACCATCCGGCTGAATTTTGACGATTGATTGTTAAGCAATTGCTCGTACGAGCCTTCCTCAACAATTTTTCCATCATTCATTACATATATATAATCCACATTTTTTATGGTGGACAGCCGATGCGCAATAATAATCATTGTGAACTGACCCTTCATCAGGTCAATATTATTTTTGATGATACTTTCCGATTCTGAATCCAAAGCGCTGGTAGCCTCATCAAGGATCAGCAGCTCCACTTCTTTATACAGCTCACGTGCAATAGCTAAGCGCTGCTTTTGTCCACCTGAGAGCTTTACACCACGATCCCCGATTTGGGTCTCAAAACCATGATCCAGTTTATCTATAAAGTCTTCACTATGCGCTTTCCGAGCGGCACTTCTTGCCTTTTCGAGCTGCTCTTCAGCAGTAGAAGAACTATCATCCCATAGAGAAATATTATTGATGATAGTATCATTGAAAACCACATTATCCTGGGAAATGAAGCCAATTTTATCTCTCCACTTGAAAATATCCGTTGTGTTTAACTCTACGCTATCAATTAGTACTCTACCGGACTGAGGCTTGAGCAGCCCAGTTATAATGTCCACAAGGGTTGTTTTTCCGGAACCCGACTCACCTACAAAAGCAACTGACGTGTTTTTCCTGATGGAAATAGAAACGTCATCAATGGTCTGACGGGAATCAGAAAATGCAAAACCGACATGCTCCAAGCTGATAGATTCCTTTAGAGTAGGGGCTATGTTTGAAGCCGGAACTTCCTTTTTAGCTGCGAACTCGGCCATAAGCTCGGTAACTGAAGTATAGGCGCCATGCGTGCTTATGAAATTCTGCCAGTTAGATTGATAGTTAATGATTTCAGTAAGCGCCCGCCAGAATATAAAAAGAGCGACCAATATCGTCGCTACCTTGGCATCCAGAACTGTTGTCTGAAAGACAATTATCCCCATAATAATGATAACGGAGAAGGGTTCTCTTATTGAAATGGCAATGGCCTGATTAAAACCTAATGATGTCAATTGAGACTGTAAATAGGATATACTCTGGCGGAGCTTAACTTCCAGCTTGGAGAATGAACCCGTTGTCTTCAGGTATTTGAAATTGTTGACGCTCTGAATAAGTATGCTGCTGAACTCCGCATTTGATTCCGACAGAGTCGTAGAAATTTTCTTGGTTCGGGATGTAAGCTTCCGCATAACCAGCGAGATGAGCCCTCCGCTTAATACCGCAAGAATGGTAAATATAAAATTGGCGTAAACAGCGATATATAAATAGGATATAATTGAGAAGATGCTGATTATAGCATTGTTGTAGTAAATAAAAGCGGTGGAAACATTCATGGTTTCCTGAGTAAGCGCGTTGATTATCCTTCCTATGTTGATGTTGATGTAATCGCGGTAATTATATTTGAGAAAATCCACGATTATCTTTTCCCGCAACTTGCGTGTGAATTCCGCTCTCAATGCCCCTCGCATGTTGCTCAGGAAAAATTTGAGGATTCCTTTGCAGACAAAGATTACGATAATAAGCAGTACTACGCTTCTCATATTGAGAGGAATATGTAGTGCTCTCATTACATCTCCGACTATGAAAGCATTTCCAGAGGCTGCATCTTTCTGGGCAGACGTAGCGCTTTCATCCGCCATCTTGAGTAAAGGGACTATGAACGTAATACCCAGCGCATCCAGCGCACCGACCAAAAGACTTAGAAAATAAAGCACAAAAAGCCTGTTCCCCAACAGCCTGTACATGAGGAGTCCAAAAGGAAATCCGTTTTTGAGATATTTCTTTAGGAAATCTTTCATTAATTATTACCTCTGATGTGCATGAGGCTTAGGCTGATCCATTGCCAGATGTAGAAACTATTATCGCTTTGTCCTGAGAGAAATCTATTCCAGTGCTGATCCATAATTTCAGGTTTAAGCCATGAATCTCCCAATGATGATTTCGCAATATCAATGTGAGACTGTGCCCATTCCCTTAGAGGACCACGAAGCCACTCTCTCTGAGGGGTTTGCAAAGCGCGCTTGGGAGCTTCCACTACTTTACCCGGAAGATGCTCCGCAAGAAGCTGACGCATGAAGTACTTGCCCTGATCTCTCTGAATTTTGAAATGCTCCGGCTGGCGGAATGCAATTTCAAAAAGCCGGTGATCAAGGAAAGGCTCACGGAGTTCCGTAGAGGCTCTCATGCTCACCCGATCGTTAAAGCGAAGTGCCCTCGGAATTTTGGTCTGAAATGCGTCACGGTATTGCAAATTTCGCATTTTGTCAGGATATATTTCCTGATTGGCTACCTGACGCGAATGCGCGATGAAATCAGCATGTAGTGTATCTATAAGTACCGGAGAATCCTTTGTTCCCTGTACCGTTGGCGTAGCAAGGGTTGTCTCAGCCTTCCTGTAATAGTCATAGCCTGCCCATTGCTCATCCATACCCTGTCCATCCAAAAGCACTATAACGCCACGTTTTCGCGCTTCTGTGAAGATATTGGCATACGCTAATGTCGGGAAACCTCCGAAAGGTTCATCCTGATGATACTGGACTGACTCCGCCAAAGAAGGTATATCTTCCACATTCAGACTTACCGGAATAAGGGGATGATGCGTTTTGGCAAGCATTTCTTCCACCCATGGAAGCTCATCATATTGTGCATCTCCGGTAACGAAGGTGAATACATTAATATCGTTTTCTGCACCTTTGACTTTATCTACCAATGCAAGCAATGCCGATGAATCCAGCCCACCGCTGAGATTGATTCCAACCGGAACATCTGCTCTAAACCGGAGATCAACCGAGTTTTGCATGAGCGCAAAATACTCCTCGGTTACTTCTGCTATTGGACGGGTATCAAACTCATTTCCTGTAATTTCAGCCAGATTGTACCATTGACTTATCTGAATGCTTCCATTTTTCCATATCAAATAATGTCCCCCCTGAAGCTTTTTTATTCCATTCCAGAAAGTAAACTCATCAACATCATATCTCCCATAGGCCAAATAAGAAGCCCATGAAGCGGTATCGTTTTCTTTATCTATCCCTCCCTGATGCAAGGCTTTAATTTCACTTGCAAACAGAAAATTGTTGTCTTTATCAAAAGCGTAATTGAAAGGCTTTACTCCCAGTCTATCTCGGGCCGCAAACAGGATATGTTCCCTGTTGTCCCAAATGGCAAAGCTGAACATCCCGATCAGTTTATTCAGGCAATCCTTTCCCCATTTGATATATGCCTGCAACAGCACTTCGGAGTCAGAATTAGTCCGGAATTGTCCTCCAAGTTCCGTACGGAGTTCCTTATAATTATAAATCTCGCCATTGAATACCATGACATACCTGCCCGATGCATCGGCCATTGGCTGATTGGCTTCCTCATGCAGGTCAATGATACTTAATCGGTTATGTCCCAATCCGCAAATCTGATTTTCACTGTAAAAAACAGACTGATTATCAGGCCCTCTGTGGTGCTGACTATCCAGCATGTTTGCGAGCTGATCTCTTTTCCAGCTATTCCCAACAATACCGGTTATTCCGCACATATTACATTGGATTTAAAGTATTGTTCTGCCTTTTCCCAGTCATCGAGCGTATCGATGTTTATAGGACAGGCCATATCAAGCAAATAACCTCCGACCCTTTCTCCGAAAAGAGAATGCTCTTTATGGATTACATCTGTTCGGGTCACATATACGGAACCCTCTCTATGGTAGGCTTCCGGTAAAAGCTGCCTGCGGGGAATCGGTACCGTTCCTCCGGTACTTAATTCAAGCAGCCCTGTATTTTCGTTTGCAAAGAATACCCAATGGGGATTGTATTCATGTGGAACTTTGAGTGTAGTAACTACGCTATCCAGATCCTGATCGAATAGCATGTTGATACACGCATCAATTACGTGTGCTTCTCTCAGGGGATTGGTCGGCTGAAGCAGACATATAGCATCGTATTCCTCTCCCTGAAGCGATAGCTCGGCCAATAAATGCTCGAGCACTGGAAGCGTAGGCGTATCGTCCTTTGCTAATTCAGGGGGGCGTAAAAATGGAACATCAAGCCCCAGAGATCGCCCTACTTCTGCTATTTCTTCATCTTCAGTTGATAAAACTACCCGACTGAGCATTTTAGCTTCAAGAGCAGGCAGCGCAGTATAAAACAAAAGAGGCTTTCCTGCCAGCAGTCGTATATTTTTCCGGGGAACTCCTTTAGAGCCTCCCCGAGCAGGAATAACGCCTAATACTTTCCTCAATTTAGTACATCAGCTTTTTATCGAACTTCAATACTGCTGTTGCAAGTATATCAGCGATGTTTTTACCGGCATTGCCTGTTCCGTATAGGGCATCGCTTGGATAGCGTCCATGGACAAGCTGTGTTTGAATAGCTCTCTCAATTTCTACCCGATCATAATCTACATCGAGGATATTTGCTGCTCTGTCTCTTCCACCCTGACGCGTACCGATATTGACCACAGGAATTCCCATATATGCCGATTCCCGTACGCCAACGCTTGAGTTACCAATCAGGCATTTGGAGTTATAGATCAGGCGCAGAAAATCGTTTGGCTCCATGTTTTTGAAAAAGTGAAGGCGCTCCGGCTTTTCACGTTCTCTATAAGCTCTTAATCCATTTGACGTTCCATCGGCTCCTGCATCAACATTTGGCCAGAACCAGAATGCCGGAATATCAAGATCTTTAACGGCGTACAAAGTTTCTTCAACGTGCTGACGTGCCATGCCATACTCTGTAGTTACAGGATGCTGCATGACTACGACGTATCCCTTTGCAAGAT
>JBBRLW010000135.1:0-6193 GCA_038231115.1 Bacteroidia bacterium | reverse complement strand
GATCGTTTCCTGAGCCAGCGGCTTCAGAATTGAAGGAGGAATTTTACTGTCGAGGCACAATATTTCTGCGTTCAACAGCATAAAATTTGTAAAATTATTTACCCATACTGCAGCAAGATGAATATGGCTACGTAAGTCAGATTCAATATTTCTAACGTCCGAGCTTATTTTGGAAGCAAGCTGTATCAGAAGAAGTAATGATTCTGAGCTGTCTGCTTCAATGCAAAAAGGGACATTACTCAAGTCAGGCGGATTGAGCCTGGAAAAAGTCTGCAAGGGATAAAACACTCCTATCTTTCGATGTTTTGACTGGAGTACTTCCATGCCTACCGATCCTGAAGTATGGGCAAAAATTGCTTCGCAGCTGATTGCCTGACTTAGCTCAAGAATTACATCATCACGTACTGCAAACAGAATCAAATCTGCAGAGGAAGGAATATCATTGATATCGTTAGAATAGGGACTATTGACTTTCTGGGCAAGCAGCTGGGCAGATTCAAGCGTCCGGGAGAAAACAAATTTGATTGTGCACCCGATTCGCACAAATTCCAATGCGAGACAGGTACCCACATTCCCTGAACCGACGATAATAACTTCTTTGATTGATTCAGTCATTCCTCCACGAATCTACATTGAGCAATCATATTGTCATATAAGCGACTCTAAACATTTAGATTTGCGGGCATTCATACATCATGACAGAAGAAAATTTATTCGCAAAAACCAGACTCATCAAAGCATTTCTATTTGATTTTGATGGCGTACTCACGGATGGAAATATGATTCTTTTGGAGGATGGCCAATGGCTACGCCAGATGCACATCCGGGATTGTCTGGGAATTTCCAGAGCTGTTGCGGCTCACTATAAATTAGGTGTGGTAACGGGCAGTGATTCTGAGGCCATAACCATCCGATTAAACAGTTTAGGGGTAGAAGATGTATTCCTTCAGACTGAGGACAAAAATATTGCGTTCGATAAATTTCTGTTGACCTATGGCTTATACCCAAATCAGGTTGCCTATATCGGTGATGATGTGAATGACCTGGCTGTTCTAAAAATCTGTGGACTTTCAGTTTGCCCCTCTGATGCTGATTCATCCGTCAGGAATGTATGCGATTATATCACAGAGAGTTCTGGAGGGAAAGGCTGTGCCCGCGAAATAATTGAGCTTATTATGAAATCACAGGATTTGTGGAAAATGTGATGCGATGCTGATTCATTTCCTGAAACTCATCAGATATAAAAATTTACTGATCATTGCATTTGCTCAGCTTTTCACTGCTGCATTTTTACAGTCCAGTTGTGAATTCAACCATCTGTTCCAGCCAAATATATGGCTGACGATTGTTTCCACTTTATTCATCGCGGCTGCCGGCTACCTGATTAATGACTATTCCGATGTAAAAATTGATGTGATCAATAAGCCAGACAACATTATCATCGGAAAGTATATATCTAAGCGATGGGCATTAGCTATTCATCTGATATTTAACGCTATTGGTATCGGAATAGCAGGATATATCAATCCACGATTCGCCCTCCTCAACCTGATGCTTGGGTACCTATTATGGAAATACTCAGTGTATTACAAATATCAGATCGGAATCGGAAACATCATAGTTGCCGGAATGATGAGCCTCTCAATTGCAGTTCTGTTCTTTGCTTCAAATGACTTTCTCAAACCATGGATGCTGTGCTATGCAGCATTTGCGTTCATCAGCGGATTGATTCGAGAAGTAACCAAGGACATTGAAGATCAGGAAGGGGACAAGCTATACGGTTGCCGGACCATTCCGATCGTATTTGGGATGTACCGTACTAAAATCATATTGGCTTCACTGATTATTCTACTGGCAGGGCTTCTAACCTATATGTCCGCATACCTCATCTATTGGAAAGCGCAATGGATACTGCTCGCTTATTTGACCTTACTGGTTATAATACCCATCATTATATGGAGCGTGATGCTAAAATCAGCCCACACCAAAAGTGATTTCAGCAAGCTCAGTACGATGATGAAAATCATTATGATTTCCGGAATCATTTCCATGGGACTTCGATGCATTCCTTAAATTTGAGAATGTTTTTTGATCTGCCCTATCGGCTCATATTAGGTAGTAATTCTCCCCGCAGAGCTGAAATCATGGAAAAGGCAGGTTTCAAATTTGACATCTGGAAATTTGAAACGGATGAGACTGTTCCTTCCGGATTGACTATGCCTCAACAGATAACGGAGTATATTTCCAATAACAAGGCCCAATCTGTCCAGCAGCAATTGGGAAATTCAGATTTGCTTATTACTGCCGATACCCTGGTTTTCCTTGATGGGAAGGAATACGGAAAACCAAAAGACTTATCAGATGCTAAAACAATGCTTGAGGATCTCTCCGGAAGAACGCATCAGGTATGTTCCAGCGTAACCCTAAGCAGCCTGAATTTTCAAATAACTTTTTCAGATACCAGTCTGGTAAAATTCAGGGAAACGGATGCGGCGATAATGGACTATTATCTCCAGAATTTTAAGCCTTTAGATAAAGCAGGAGCATACGGTATCCAGGATTTCTGGGGAATGTCAATGATAGAATCCATACAAGGCTCTTTCTACACAGTTATGGGATTGCCTATACATCTTCTAATACACGAATTAAGAAAGCTTGCAAATGAAAAGCGATAGAATAATCGGCCTCTCCGCAATGTTGATCATGCTTGCGGTTATTATCGGAGCCTTTGGAGCGCATGGCATAGAAGGAAAAGTTAGCCTCCGTCAATATGAGGCATTCCGTACAGGAGCTTTATATCATTTTCTGAATAGTCTGGGACTCTTAATCGTCGGAGTTTTAGCGAAAATTTTCCCTGAAAAACCGTTAAAATCAGTCATCTATCTGATCCTCTCAGGGATATTGCTTTTTTCAGGCAGTCTATACATTTACGGGATTGTAGGATTAAGCTCCGTTGCCCTCATCACACCTTTAGGAGGTCTCTCCTTTATACTCGGATGGTTAATACTTGCTATCCGATTTCTTAGATCCTGAGCCTTACCATTCTATCGGCGCAATATGTTGCTTCAGCAGATATTCGTTTGTCTTTGAAAAAGGCTTGCTCCCGAAAAAGCCATTTTCTGCAGAGTAGGGAGATGGATGGGCTGAAGTAAGAATCAAATGCTTCGAGCTATCAATCAGCGGAATTTTGCCTTTGGCATAGTTCCCCCACAGGATAAATACGCAATGCTCTCTTTTCTCGGATATTGCTTTGATTACTGCATCCGTAAATATCTCCCACCCTTTTTTTTGATGGGATGCAGGCGTCTTAGCCCGAACGGTAAGTATCGCATTTAATAAGAAAACGCCCTGTTTTGCCCAGGAGCTTAAATCTCCGGATATGTGCTGTGTGCCCGGGATATCGGATTCAAGTTCCTTAAATATGTTTTTCAGACTGGGTGGAGAAGGTACTCCCGGGCTAACCGAAAAGGATAATCCATTTGCCTGCCCTTTACCGTGATAGGGATCCTGTCCCAGAATTACGACTTTAACCTGATCCAAAGGAGTCAGATTGAAGGCTGCAAAAATCTCCGGCCCGGGTGGATAAATCGAATGTCCCTCTTCTTTTTCCTGCTTTAAAAATAGTTTAAGGCTCTGAAAATATGGCTTCTGAAACTCGGCAGCTAATGCATCTTTCCACGATGGATCAATTTTCGGGTCAATTTTTTGCAAATCTGATGTTGATGTTGTCATTTTGAATAATATGAAGCCTATTGCAATAATTGGAGCAGGTGCGCTCGGTAGAGAAGTGCTTGTTTTAATCAAACAAATCAATGAAGTAAAACCAGTTTGGGATGTTATTGGTTTCTTTGATGATCATAAACCACTCGGAACAAAGGTTCACGATTCTCAGGTAATCGGATCGTTAGATTCCATCACGAAACATACTTCTGAGTTAGCTGTTGTAATTGCAATTGCCGACATCACTCCGAAAATTAAAATGTTTGAGAAGCTCCATCCCTGTAATGTTAGCTTCCCAACCCTGATTCATCCTTCTGTCAGTATCAGTGAATATCAAAACATTCAGATAGGAATTGGTTGTATCGTCACTACTGCAACATTATTAACCTGCGATATTATAATTGAAGACTTTGTATTAATCAACCCGGGAACAAATCTCGGACATGATACCAAAGTGGGAACATTCTCTTCCATAATGTCAGCCTGCAATATTTCCGGAGGTACTCAAATTGGGGAAAGCTGCTATTTGAATATTGGAGTATCAACAGAAAAAAATGTGATTATTCCTGATAATACGAGTGTTGAGAGCGGAAGTATCCTTAAAACAGTACGAAATTCGTAATCTAAATAAAGTAATGGAAATAACTTTCCTGGGCACAGGTACATCTCATGGAGTGCCAATGATCGGATGCCAGTGCCCGGTATGTAAATCCGATTCCCATTTTGATAAAAGATTACGCAGCTCCATAATGCTTGTAAAGGATGGTTTTCGCGCAATAATAGATACAGGGCCAGATTTTAGGTATCAAATGCTGCGTGAAGATGTCCGTAATCTCGATGCAATCATCTTTACGCACGAGCACCGTGATCATACGGCGGGATTAGACGATACCCGAGCATTCAATCTGAATGATAAGCATGAGCTTCCTGTCTATGCCACTGTGCGGGTTCAGGAAAACCTGAAAAAATCCTTTGACTATATTTTTACGGATCATAAATACCCGGGGATTCCCAATCTGAGATTGGTGCCTATTGCAGATGATCCTTTTATGGTCGGGCCTATGGAATTTGTCCCTGTAAATGTCCTGCACTACAAATTGCCTGTATTGGGATTCCGGACCGGCAATTTTACTTACATAACGGATGCTAACTTTATCTCCTCAGATGAAAAAGACAAGATTCGGGGATCTGAAGTATTGGTTTTGAACGCCCTACGCATTAGCACTCACATATCGCATTTCTCTCTGGATCAAGCACTTGAAGTTATAGAGGAAATTAACCCTGAAAGAGCCTACCTGACGCACATAAGCCATCAATTGGGAAAGCATGAGGATGTTTCAAAGCGCTTGCCTCCGAATGTACACTTGGCTTACGATAGACTAAAATTGCATTTCGATTGATATGCAAAACTTTGTCAGCCATCACATAGTCCTCAATCAGCTTGGCAAACAGCTTCAGGAAAAATTATCCGGATTTTATATTCAGGATGTTTTCAGCAATAGCAAAGAAGACCTCATAATCAGCCTGAGATACCGAGATGAGATCATGCATATTCAGGCACATTTTTCCGAGCAATCTTTTCTGTTCATAGCACCTGCCGCAGGTAAAGGAAGAAAAAGTCAGATACAGTTTGAAGAAATTAATAATCTTCAGGTACTTAGTGTAGAGGAAATATTCAATGACAGAAGCCTCATTATTAGGCTTACCGAAGATTTTACCATATTATTCAAGCTCTATGGCAGAAATGGTAATGCCATACTCTTCCATCAAAACGACGTAAAGAGCGTTTTCAAGGACCGATTTGCGAATGATCATCTTTTAAAGCTCAATCAGTTTACGGACCTTTTATCTCCTTCAGATGAATCTGAAGCATTAAAGATTCCGTCCTTCTTCACCAACATTTACGAAATTGAAAATCAGAAAAAAGTATTCTTCGAGCTACAGGCTTCTACCGAAATAACTTGTGTAAAATCAATAGAATCTGATAGCGCCATTCAGGCACTGGAAATATATTCGAGAGAGTTTTTCCGCTTGAGAGCCTTATCAAATAAGCTGGGACAGGCAATTAAGAGCAAAAAGCAGGAGATTGAGCACCAAACTCACATTCTAAAGTCAGCAATAAAAAGTATTGACATTGGAAATATCCAGAAAAACTATAGAGAACAGGGGGACATCCTTATGGCCAATCTGCATAGTATTGAACCTCACACTTCCGAGTTTGAACTTTGGGATTTCTATAATTCATGTAATGTGAAGTTCAAGCTCAAACCCGGTCAGAGTCCACAGAAGTTTGCCGAGAAGCTATACTCCAAAGCCAGGAATCAGGAAAATGATCTAATTCGGCAAAAGGAAAAGATTCAGTTGACAAGAGCACGCATTCAGGACTTATCCCTGGATTTAGAGCGACTGAATTCCACGCAGCATATTAAGCAAATCAAGCCGTTCGATGCGGCAAATAAGCTTGTAAATAAAG
>JBBRLW010000134.1:0-6194 GCA_038231115.1 Bacteroidia bacterium | reverse complement strand
TGAGCCTGCAGCGCAGCATGTCCGGATGTAAGAATAAATAAAAACAGGATAAGCTTCCTCATAGGATAATGTATTCGGGACAAATTACGCACCACATAATAGATGACGGCTAAAGCGGTGTACAGGTTGTCCCAGACAGAGATGCACCCATATATCACTTACTTAGTTCTGCCTATGGCTTCGAAAAAATGTACTCATGGCCAATCATTCCATTGATGGAATAGGTATGCTTAAAAGAGGTAGAACTTGTCAGGACAAACCCCTTGGCGGATATTCCATTGAAAATAGTCATGAGCGGCACTACATTGTCGGCGAGCTCTTTTTCAAGAGGAATGGTTTCCGAACTAAGATCCGGATAAACAATGATCGCACGATCGTCTGAAAATTTCCTTTCCAAAGGTGCCGTTTCAAAAGTCCTGACAATGATATATTCCATAAGGCAAAATTAGCATTTCACCGCTTATGCATCCCAGATCTGATTGCTAATATCACCACTACCCTACCTCAGCGTAGTGATATTTCCCCATTTGTAATTGGTGGAGTTATCCCATCCGGTGTAAGTACATTGCCAGATGAAGACGTTATCAAAAGCTCCGTTGCCGCGATATCTGCCATCCCATTCTTCGTGCTTGTCGTTGGTCTCGAAAACTTTTTCACCCCAGCGGTTGAATACCTTCAGGCTATAATCCTTCACAAATACCGGAAAGGTATTCATAGAGTCATTAAGGCCATCGCTGTTTGGTGTGAAAGCATTCGGAACCGTTATCCGTGGCAATTGGACAAGCTTGATCTCATTGGAGTATGAAACCGCCTGATGCGATCCCTTGCCCGCCGCTTCTACAGCACCGACGCGGTAGTAATATAGGCCGTAATCAATATCGAGATCATTATCGGAATAATTGAGCGCTACCAGAGAATTCACTCCACGGTCTGTAAACGATGCATCAAAAGGAGTCCTGCGCTGAATTACATAGCTTCCCACTCCGGACTGATACGTTTTGTATTCATTCCAGCTTATATTATTCACAAACGGATCTGCTTTTCCTTTAAGCAATATGGTGCATGCACTATTGCTGTAATCGGAGAAGTATCCGCAACGGTTTCCGACAATAATCCGGTAACAGTACGATACTGCACTCACCTTAGCCGAGCTATCCAGAAAAGCAGTATCATTCCGATTCTTAAAGATAAGCAGATTTACAAACTGATCAGATGGTGTGTTTTCTTTCCGTTGAATCGTATAGCTATCAAAGTTTCCTTCCTGAGAAGGCGCCCAGCTCAGGCGTACTCCGCGATTGATACGCTCTACGCTTGCAGAGATCAAATACGTCGTTTTCGGGTTCTTGGGAATAGCCGGATTCGTATTCACTTCATAGCTTGAGTCTCCCCAAAGTCCGCACTTATTTCTCCCGACAATAAAATACCGGTAGAAGTTATGGGCATGATCATACGCAGCAGAGTCTGTTACATGATCCGGAAAGTTTTTCGCTCTTAGTGTGTCCAGTATTTTAATGGAGCCATTCGGATTATATCTCAGCGCAATATAATAGTCGAGGTAACGCGTGTTTGGTATACCACCGATGTTCAGCTTCAGTACGTCAGCATTAATGCGCTGAAGGCAGAATATCCCCGGCGGAGCAGGTGTCGGCTGAGGTAACAGCACGATCTTAAGATGGGAAATCGTTGATTTATTGATCGGACAGCCATTATCTCTTGCTTTTAAATCCACTTCAAAAGTATCAGGCACGCCAGAATAACATTTGGTGTACCAGCAGAAATTGGTTCCGAAGTTCACTTTCCCGGATCCCTCTGATATAATCGCCGCTGATTGATGTGTAGCAGAATCACCTGACAGCAAGCTACCTGTCGCGGTAAAAGTTATGGAATCTCCATTCCGATCATTGATATTAACCGGAAAGCAAAGGGTATCCGAAGCATTAACAACGTACGTTTTATCGAATGCCTCCGGATTAAAAGTTGGAGCACTGTTCTGCAGGCACGAACTGACATTCAGCTGCAGTTCCCGCCGTACCTCTCCGATTTTCATGTGGTTGCGATACTCTTCTACCTTGATAGCGATGGCATATACGCCCTGACGTTTCGGAGTTACAGATAGCTCGCCTGTGTGGGCATTAATGATGAGCTTAGGCGAGGCATCCATAATATTAGTGAAAATGCCATATCCACGCTGGAAATGCGCATTTTCATACGGCCCCGGATTCAGCATCGGATAATTTGGGTCGTTGGGATCATTGGAATTCTGACTGGATGCGGTTCCTTTAAGCGGAGTCACCAGAGAATATACAAGGGAGTCACCATCAGCATCGTAGCAGTCATAATTAAACGTAAACGGATTATCTACGCAAAGCAGCGTTAGCGGATCACGTTTAAATATAGGTGTAGAATTGATGACGCTTACATTCGGGACTTCCATGTAATAGGTCATTCCTGTAATGCCGGGCTGAGTCCCGACAACGATATTCTTTATAATCGTATTCCGGCAGCAGCGCTCCCAGGAAAAATAGTATCCTCCTACGTTATTATACTGAGTAGCCGGCAGATTAATATCAATTCGATAGGTACCGATATGAGTACATCCCGTCGGGATGCGGATACATCCTTTGGATGAAAAATTCAATGTGTCATTTGAGAGCAGCTTCATTTCAAAAGAGGAGACCCTCCGGTTAGAACCTTTCTCAAATACGCCGACCGTCAGCGGATCATTAAACCAGGGAATACCGTTTTCGCAATCGCGGAATACTTTGAGTGTCAGCTCATACTTATCTCCGGAGAGGTGCCTGAGGCTAAAGTCTCCGCCCACAAGGTGAGATGCCCGTCCAGCAGTAGCCAGCAGACATATCAGCAAAAATAGCATCAGCTTCTTCATTGGAGTGATTATGTGCGGTAATTTAGTCAATGTACCTAATATGACAAATATCTTGCATAATACGTGCCTTTACGATGAGATACTTTACAGCTGGAAAGGTTTAATCACAGTCCAGGCCGTTTACCGCCAAGCAGGCATTTCAGAAAGAAAGCAGAGGAAGATCTGAACAAATTTTACCTCTCCCCAAAGCTATTTCCCTCAGAACTGTACTCCCAGCTTGACACCAAATACTATCAGAATCAAATTGGTACCTGAACTGATGAACCTTCCTTCCGTAGGATGACCGGCAGTTCCACTTCCACCCTGACTGTGGCCAAACAATTCCCAACTGCTACTGCTAACGTCGTCTATGTCTCTCTGAAAAACATATCGATGGCCTCCGCATAAAGATATATCATAGTAGAAGGGACCGGTCCTGGCAAACTTTTTACGCACTCCAAATATGAGGAGCCTGTCCTGCATGGTATAAGAAGCGTCATAAGGGCCGGGTTTATCCTTAATGCGGGTGTACGCACCGCTGTTCTTCACATTATAGACAAATCCCCTCCACACAGGCGCCACATACCATCCGGTGAGTGACAGATCATGACCGGGACTTAGAAATACAATCAACGATACCGTCCCAAAGTATCCTCCCTGAGCATGATAAGGTCCGCTGAGGGCATCTGTACCATCGGATAAAAATCCACCGGTTCTATTAAAAGACTCATATACCGCATCACGCGTAGTGAATCCGAGGGATACTTCGCCAGCAAGTCTTCGAGAGATCAGCCGCTCATAGGAGATGCCGGTAGCGCCACGCGAAATAGCCAGGATCAGATTCAGACTTAAACTGTTGCGCTGATGTGGCAAAGTATCCGTGCCGATATTCCGGATCTGCTGAGCTGAAGGCTCATAGTTGTAAGATGGAAAATCAGATATCTGTGCAGATACTGTAGTGCCCAGAAGCCATACGCTTAAAATGCTACATAAAAGAGTGTGCTTCATATAGACTGGCTTGAGCTATCCAAATTTTGAATCATACAAGTAAAAGTCAATATTAGGTATTTTCAATTTACACTACATCAAGCTAAGCCAATTTTTTTTGACAAATGTAGAGCCTTATACAAATGTCCTCCGCATGTTTTAGTTACAGTCCTTTAAGATCGAAGCCATATTTCTGATAGCTTATTCTGCTTTTAGTAGCTTCGTTTTCCTTCCAGGCTTTTTCCTGATGGCTAATCCTGATAATTTCCTGAGTACTTGTCCTGTCAAAAGTACTTACTACTTTTTCCAGACATGCTATCTCGGTTTCGGAAAATAGCCCTGTCCTAAATTGGCGACCTGCATAAGGAATAAACTGCTCACTGGTTTGGCCTGATGCAAATTCGGCATAGAGAATATCTATATCCTGCTTTTTTTCCGCCACGGCAAACAGGCTGGAGAAATTATTCGGAACCGGCCCCATTTTGATAGCCACGTACTGAGCTCCACTGATAGAGTAGCCCGTAGTTCTAAAATGAGAAAAGTCAGCATAAAAAAGCAGCTTGTTGAGCCTGGTTTTATAAGGACTCAATTTACCAGCAAAGTACACAATCATCTCTGTGAGTCTTTCAAAGTCAGGTTTCCGATATCCTGTAAACTCATCAGGCAAAGAAGAGCCACTGATGAGATAATTTTCCCATGAAGACTGAAATCCATGAGCTTGTTCTTCACTAAGGAGATGGGCAATTTTTTTTACCGCTTTATTATATGTCTCCGGAGGAAGCGAGGCTTTGCTCAGCTCGAGTAGCTTATGGAACTCCCTGGGATGCTGAGCCAACTGAATCAGGCGCGCATTGGATTCACTGGGAACTTCTCCCTTCTCATAATTGCGGTAGCTGTTGGCTCCGAAGCCCATAACCTCCGACATTTTGGAGGCATGAAGCCCATATTTTTTCCGGGTTGAGATAATTTCTTCAGGGAAAGGCAGCCGGTGCGCTGCTCTGTATTGATTATTCACCTGAGCGATGTTTAGCTCATCAAGCTCAGTGGTAGTGAACTGATCATTACTGTCCTCACACAGGTAAAAATGATATTGTACCGTAAAATTTTCTTTGCGGAAAGGAATAATTCGCTCTTCTATGTGCAGCGACATTTCCTTATCAGTATATGGACTTTTCATGCTTTTGTTTTAAAGGATAATTAGGGCATGCCCGGCAATATGAAAGGAAATACATATTGTACTTTTCCCGGCAAATCCCATAGAGATTTTGATATAGACTTCCTTTCCTTTGAGCTGCCTGCCAAACACCCACATTTCAGTTCCGCCGTGCAGTTTTTCCTGCAAAGGGCCTTCGCAGTAGTCGATGGCATTCAGCTTCCTGAGTACGTCTTCCCGATACCTCGGAGTAATTTCAAGCTCGGAAAGTGCAATCGTATTTTTGCTTCGATCATCCCTGAAAATTATGCTCCAGATGGACATTTTATGCTTGAAGTCCTCCAGGTACTGTTCTACTTCCTTTTTAACCATGCTCAGGCATTGCTTTTTGGAGATGCAGGGATACTCATGCTCATTTCAAATATACACATTATAGTATAATTTGTTACATAAATTGCATATATTTATACTTTAAAGTGGAAATATGGAAATCATTCCACCTGCCTCTACTTCACAATGCTGCCATCCTCCGCAGATTCTACCGGGCTGAGCAGGATCGGTTTGCCATCGGGGCCATCGGCCATGAGGAGCATACCCCGGGACTCGATACCTCGTATTTTGCGGGGCGCGAGGTTGGCAATAAGGATCAGCTGGCGTCCAATAAGTTCGGCGGGCTGATAATATTCGGCAATGCCGGAGAGTACCGTACGTTCCTCAAATCCAAGGGATACTGTCAGCTGCAATAGCTTATCCGCCTTGGGTACAGGGATACAGGCTTTGACAGTTACAATGCGGAGATCGAGTGCCTCAAACTGAGGATATTCTATATTGCTCTTAATCGGCGCTATGGCAGTAGAACTGGGACTATCCGGAGATGGGCTGGGGAGCGACAACGGAGCGGCAGGCTTAATATCAGCGGATTCTTCCTTCTCCTCTGTTTTGGGACGGCGCGCATGGAGCTTCTCAACCTGCGATTCAATTTCGGCATCTTCTATCTGACGGAACAGTAATCCGAGCTTCGCGACCTCCGATCCGACACTTAAAAGCGCAGGATTTCCGGCAGCTTTCCAGTCGGTATTATTTATACCGAGGGAAGCAGCGAGCTTATCGGCGGTGAAGGGCAGGAAAGGACGTAATAAAATGCTCAGATTGGCCAACAGCTGAAGTCCGGTATGGAGGATCACTGCC
>JBBRLW010000133.1:0-6195 GCA_038231115.1 Bacteroidia bacterium | reverse complement strand
CGTGGATCAGATGCACGGGGACGTAGATCCGGAAAAAACCGTCTGGGAAGTAATCTCCGGCGGGAACGAGCAGATTGATATGGGCGGAAGGCTCATCAATTCCCGCGCGTACGTTTCCAAATTCAACTTCGCCGGATCAGATCAGCAGAAAAAAGTCGGGGCACTTTCCGGTGGAGAGCGTAACCGTCTTCACTTGGCTATGACCCTCAAGCAGGAAGCCAATGTTCTCCTGCTCGATGAGCCAACCAACGATATTGACGTTAATACGCTCCGTGCTCTCGAAGAAGCCCTCGATGATTTTGCCGGATGTGCCGTCATTATCACGCACGACAGATGGTTCCTCGATAGGGTAGCGACGCATATCCTGGCCTTTGAAGGAGACTCCGAAGTATTCTTCTACCCAGGCTCTTACTCGGAATACGAAGAAGACAAGAAAAAACGCCTCGGTGATGTAACGCCGAAACGGATCAGGTACAAAAAACTACTGGCGGAGTAAATCCGCTGATCAATATCAAAGGCAGACTATAACAGGTCTGCCTTTTTACTTCGAGGAAATAGAATGGAAGCACAGGAAATTCCCCTGCATAACACAACGCTACTGCATCCGATGATAGGAGACTATCTGGCAGGCGACGTAAATCTCGATTCCTATATTGCCTGGCATCAGGATCGGGAGGGTTTTGCCAAAGCAATGGAAGCCCGTCCCAATTATCAGGTGGATAGGAGGGTACTTATCAGTAGTCTGCAACAGCAATACAAAGACGCAGGCGTATCTCTATCTACGCAGAGCTTGACGGAAATCAATATCAACTTACTCGCTAATCCGGAGACTTATACCATTACAACGGGTCATCAGCTTTGCATTCTGACCGGTCCGCTGTACTTTATCTACAAAATTGTCTCTGCAATAAAGCTGGCACGGCAGCTAAAGGACTGGTTTCCCGAAAAGAACTTCGTTCCGGTCTATTGGATGGCTACGGAAGATCATGATTTCGAAGAAGTCAATCATATCCATGTCTTCGGAAAAAAGCTGGTCTGGGAAGATACTTCGGGCGGAGCCGTAGGTCGGCTCGATCTGGACAGTCTGCAAACGATGCTTGCAGAGTTGAAAGGCATTCTGGGAGAATCCGAGCCTGCTGCAGCATTATTCCGAAAAATATCGGAGGCCTACGCTCAGGGGAATCTCAGCCAGGCGACCCGGAAATTTGTCCATGAGCTGTTTGGTAGCTACGGAATCGTAATCCTCGATGCAGATCAGCGGGAATTAAAAGCACAATTCTCGGGGGTCATGCGGCAGGAAATCCTCGAAAGCATATCTTTTCCGCTGGTGGAGAAGACTTCGGCGGAATTGCGTCAGACCTACAATCTGCCGCTCAATCCACGAGAGATAAATCTGTTCTATCTGCGGGATCATTTCCGTGCAAGAATCATCCGAACCAAAGAAGGAAATTATCAGGCTTCGGAGGCATATATCTGGACGGAGCCAGAGATAGTATCAGAGCTTGAAGGACATCCCGAACGCTTCAGCCCGAACGTCGTTATGCGGCCTATGTATCAGGAGACCATTCTCCCGAACCTCGCTTACATCGGCGGAACCAATGAGCTTGCCTACTGGATGCAGCTCAAAAAAGCATTTGAATCCTACGAGGTTTTCTATCCGGTGCTTGTCCTGAGGGACTCATGGCTCTGGCTCGGAAAACGTACTACGAAGGATATGGATCAGCTGAAAATAAATGCAGACGATCTCCTGAAATCTGACATCAAGCAGCTTGAAAAAACCTTCTACGAACGCAATGAGCTGAATCATCCCTCGGAGGCATTTATTGACCAGATCATCGATAGCCTCTCCGGCATCAAGGACTCTTTGCAGGGATTACCCGTTCCATTGATCACGCAGACGCTGAAACAATCGGGGGAGCAAATCAATCAGCTCAAAAAGACACGTAAGGAGATCCGCAAAACGCTGGAAGAGCAGAATGCGAAGTTATTAGAGAAAGTCCGCAAAATATATGATACCGTCTATCCGGAGGGTCAGCTACAGGAACGCTATGCCAATTTCATCCCTTACTATCTTCAATATGGGGATGCCTGGATTGATACGCTCATAGAGCAGGCTGATCCGCTACATAATACGATCAAAGTAGTCCGCGAGGCATGAGCCTGAAATTGAGAGGTATAGAGCTATCAGTGCACAAAAAGCTGAGTCAGTCAGGGATTGATTCCCAGACCAAAATCCTCGTAGCATGTAGCGGCGGACAGGATTCCGTAGTGCTGGTGCATCTCCTGAAAAAGCTGAATTATACCATCGCAATTGCACATTGCAACTTTCAGCTGAGAGGGCAGGAGTCAGAGGAAGATCAGGCTTTTGTAGAACAATTGGCACATCATCTTCAAATTCCACTGTTTTTGAAGCGCTTTGATGTTAAATCATATTGTACTGAACATCAGATTTCTACTCAGATGGCCGCGCGTGAGCTGCGCTATGCATGGTTCAGCCAGGTAATGGATTCCGAGCAATATGAGTATCTCGCTACGGCACATCATCAGGAGGATAGCCTCGAAACACAGTTACTGAATTTCAGCAAGGGAAGTATAATCAATGGACTGACAGGCATCGCTTATCAGAACGGAACCATGATCAGGCCCCTGTATCAGACTCCCAAAGACGCTATTGAGCTATATGCGGCAAATCATCAGCTTGCCTGGCGCCATGACTCCAGCAATGACTCCGAGGACTATCAGCGTAATCTTCTAAGGCTGAGCATCATTCCCAGGCTCAAACAGATCAATCCCTCACTTGCACAAACCCTTCAGCGCAGTGGAGAAATACGTGCCCATCTGGCGGATTTCCTGTATGCCGAAATAGCGGATGATCGCACGATTATCCTCCGTATGGCGCTCGATAAAAGCCTGATTCCCTGGGAGTCTTTTTCTAAAATGCATAACAATCCGGCGGTGTTATACCTGCATCTGGATCCGCTCGGATTCTCTTATGATCAGGCCTGTAATATCATAGACTCTAAAAGCTCCACGGAAACAAAACGCTTTAAATCTGCTGAATATGAATTATTTGTGTCTGCAAACGGGCTTCAGCTTTGCTCTGCCATTGCCCAGGATGCCGTTCCGGACCTCGTAATTCCAGCCATAGGCCATTACGCTGTTGGGGATGGAATGCAGCTCATTCTCGAAGAGCGCGAAGAATATATCCAGCCGGAACGTGCTGATAAGCATATCATCTGGGCAGAGGCCGATAACATCCATTTTCCGCTACGGCTGCGCCATAAGCAGGAAGGTGATTATTTCCTTCCGCTGGGAATGGAGAGAAAGAAGAAGCGCGTCAGCGCCTATCTGAAGGATAGTAAGATTCCGCTACCAGAGCGTCAGGAAATATGGATCCTGGAAGATGCCGCCGGAGAAATCATCTGGATAGTCAATTTTCATCCCTCGGAAAATATCCGTGTAGCAGATTTTGGCAAAAAAATGATCCGTATCAGTTTCCAGACTTGCGCCTGATTTTCAATGCAGAAATTTCTCCTTCCGGCACCTCATTATACCATTATAAACCGCCTCTGTTGGTGAAAAAAATCACGAACTTTGCACTAAGTATTCCATACATTAATCGATTTATATTTTAGAATGAACGATATTATCCGTTTGACCGATGATTTCCAGAGACGTCATATCAGTCCGGCATACGAGGATGTGCAGCACATGCTCAAAACCATAGGAGTCAGCTCTCTGGAGCAGCTGGTGGACGAAACTATTCCAGCTGGTATCCGTAGAAAGGGACTCATGGATATGCCCGAGGCTGTATCCGAGAAGCTCCTCCTTGAAGAGCTTAAAGTCATTGCTTCCAAAAATCAGGTTTTCCGTTCCTATATCGGAGAAGGCTATTACGGTACCCTGACTCCAACGGTAATCCTGCGTAACATCCTCGAAAATCCGGGATGGTACACGCAGTACACGCCTTATCAGGCGGAAATTGCTCAGGGACGTTTAGAGGCGCTCATCAATTACCAGACGATGGTTACTGATCTCAGCGGAATGCAGATTGCCAATGCTTCCCTGCTTGATGAAGGTACAGCCGCCGGAGAGGCCATGCTAATGCTTTTCCATAGCCGTCCGAAAAATCAGGGCAACAGATTTCTTGTCAGTCATACTGTCTTTCAACAGACCAAAGATATTCTCATCACCCGCGCGGAGCCGCTGGGAATCGAGCTTCTTTTTGCCGCACCACACGATATTGAATTCAGCTCCGAACACTTCGGATGCCTATTGCAATATCCGGATGTGCATGGGAAAGTCCATGATTATGCTCCTGTTTCCGCTAAAGCACATGCTGCAGGTGCATTTGTTGCCGTCGCCGCTGATTTGCTCAGCCTGACGCTGCTGACTCCTCCCGGGGAGTGGGGTGCCGATGCCGTTGTGGGATCAGCACAGCGATTCGGTGTACCGATGGGCTATGGCGGTCCCCACGCGGCATTTCTGGCTACAAAGGATCAGTTCAAGCGCGAAATGCCGGGTCGCCTGATTGGTGTATCCGTAGATGTTCACGGGAATAAGGCCTATCGTATGGCACTCCAGACCCGCGAGCAGCACATCCGCCGCGAAAAAGCGACAAGTAATATCTGTACGGCTCAGGTACTGCTTGCCATCATGGCGAGTATGTACGGTGTATATCATGGATCTGCCGGACTTAAACGCATAGCGCGCAGAGTTCACACTTCCGCCCATCTACTGGCCGATGCGCTGAAATCTCTCGGCTATGATGTCGACAGCGTTAATTTCTTCGATACCATTCACATAGACTTCGGAGGAGATGCTTCCAAAGTAGAAAATATCCGATCCAAAGCACTCGAGCATAAAATCAACTTCCGCTATTCTGACAGTGGAATAACCCTCTCATTAGATGAAACCGTCAATCTCAAAGACCTGAATGATATTATCAGCATCTTTGCCTTTGCAGCGGATAAAGCTTCTGAGGAAATCTCTGCGGAGGCATTTACCGCTCAATTTGAGTCGGAGTTTAGTCATCCGCACGCACGGACAAGCAATTTCATGCTGCATCCGGTATTCAATGTGCATCACTCCGAGCATGAAATGCTCAGATATATTAAGTCTCTGGAAGCCAAAGACTTATCCTTGTGTCACTCCATGATCGCCCTCGGATCATGTACCATGAAGCTCAACGCTACTTCGGAAATGATTCCGGTGACCTGGCCTGAGTTCGGCACTCTGCATCCATTTGTCCCTGAAGATCAGGCACGTGGATATCACCAGATGTTTGAAGAGCTAACCCATCTGCTTAAAGAAGTAACCGGATTTGATGGCATCTCTCTTCAGCCGAATGCAGGCGCACAGGGAGAATACACCGGACTATTGGTCATACGGGAGTACCTCCGCGATAAAGGCCAGGGACACAGAAATGTGGCTCTGATTCCAAGCTCGGCACACGGAACCAATCCGGCGAGCGCGGTTATGGCCGGAATGAAGGTAGTCGTATCCAAATGTGATGACAATGGAAATATAGACATCAATGATCTCCGCGAAAAAGCCGAGCAGCATAAGGACGATCTGGCCTGCCTGATGGTGACCTATCCTTCTACGCACGGCGTATTTGAAGAGGGTATCCGTGAGATATGCGAGATCATCCATTCTCATGGTGGACAGGTGTACATGGACGGAGCCAATATGAACGCGCAGGTCGGTTTGACCAGCCCGGGACTCATCGGTGCTGACGTCTGCCACCTGAATCTGCACAAGACCTTCTGCATCCCTCATGGCGGAGGTGGCCCGGGCATGGGTCCGATTGGCGTAGCCAAGCATCTGACTCCTTACCTTCCCGGGCATAGCAAAGTCAAGCTCGGTACAGATAAATCCATCCATGCAGTGTCTGCGGCTCCCTGGGGATCTGCCAGCATCCTGCTTATCTCGTATGCTTATATCCGGATGATGGGCGCCGATGGACTCGCTGATGCTACGCGTTATGCTATCCTGAATGCCAATTACATCAAATCCAGATTAGAGAAATACTATGATATGCTCTACACCGGATCCAAAGGCCATTGTGCCCACGAGATGATCCTCGATCCGCGCGGCTTCAAGGCCAGTGCAGGAGTAGAAGTAGAAGACATCGCCAAGCGATTAATGGACTATGGATTCCATGCGCCTACGGTCAGCTTCCCTGTTGCAGGT
>JBBRLW010000132.1:0-6225 GCA_038231115.1 Bacteroidia bacterium | reverse complement strand
TGATGCGGATAACCGGATTATCCGTGCCTGGACTTCACGGGATAACCTGATCTGGGACATGGACGCGAAGTACAATTACTATCTGCACGGACCATTGGCCAGTATGGAGCTGGGTCAGTATAAGGTGCAGGGCATGGACTATGCCTATACGATCAATGGCTGGCTGAAAGGAATTAATTCTCCGCTGCTGGGTACCTCGGCGGATATGGGACATGATGGAATCTTGGGCTACGGACGTGGCAGCACCTTTCTATTGACCTTGCTGTATCTGGTATTTAGAGAAGAAGAAGGGGATTTCAAAATGAAATTTGTGGAGTTTAGCCGTAATGATAGGTCTAACCTATATGTTAGGTTGGGGGGACTTAGTCAATAGTGGGTGGCTAACAGGGAACATACTAAAGGACTTTGTAAAGTCTGTAAGCTATTACGTTGCTTGGGTACTTCCTTATTGGTGGTCAATAATCCTCATTGGAACTGTTTTGCTAACTTTTATGAGCTTAGGAATAAAGTTCGGAATTGACAAGCTAAGAAGAGGTAACGCACCCGATTAACTGATTTATATTCACTGTATTGATTATTAGCAAAATAGTAGTCTTGGTTATATGATTCTTAGCCAAGCGATACATACTCCCTCTAACTCCACATCAATTCTTCGCTTTCAAGTTCAGCTTTTGCGGACTCTAATAAACGCGTGGCGGTAGCCTGATCGGGGGCTTCGCAGTAGATGCGCAGTACAGGCTCGGTTCCGGAGGCGCGGATCATGATCCAGCTGCCGCTGGAGAGCCAGAACTTGTAGCCATCTACGGTTTCTGTACGGACAATGTCTTCTCCCGCCATCGTCTTATAGGCGCCTGACTGGCAATGCGACATAATTTCTTCCTTGAGACTGTTGTCGAGGTGCCAGTCAATCCTGTCCATAGCGAAGGTACCGACGGCAGCATAGACTTCATCGATGAGGGATTCGAGGCTCTTGCCCGTCTTGGCCATGTACTCGATGAGCGTCAGCGCGATCCAGATGCCATCACGCTCCGGAATATGCGTCGATACGGCGATGCCTCCAGACTCTTCTCCGCCCACCAGCACGTCATCAGTAACCATGTATCCGCAAATGTATTTGAATCCAATTTTGGTGATGATATTTTCAAGTCCCAGCTGGCGGCACAGATCTCCGATTTTAGAAGTACAGGAAAAGGAGTTAACAATTTTCCCATTCAGTCCCTTGAAGGTATGAAGATAATTTATTAACATAAGGATAATATGATGGGAATCCACAAAATTGCCTTTGCTGTCCAACAGTCCGATTCTGTCTGCGTCTCCATCCGTAGCGAAGCCGATATCGATGGTACCCGAGCTGCGGATCATGTCGGAAAACTCCCTGAGATTTTTCAGAATAGGCTCCGGTGCGGTGCCATTGAATCCTGGATTGAATTCGCAGTGCATCAGTGTAGCCTCGGGTAGCAGACGGCGGACAGCATTCTGTCCGGCGCCGTACATCGCATCATAGCCAATCCGGAACCGGCTGGCACGGATGGCTGCCATATCAAATACGGACTCCGCCTGATTAACATACATAGTCTCCAGATCCTCATACCGGATACGTCCCGCGCTGATCAGGCTCTCTAATGGCTCCAGACGCTCGGTGAATTGCTCGGGAATCAAGGCCTCTACCTCATCAATCATGTCCGGAAGCGCAGGTCCTCCGTAAGATCCTTTGATTTTGAATCCGTTATAGCTCGGTGGATTGTGTGAGGCCGTAATGACGACACCACATCCACAATTGAGCTTCTTCGCTGCCAGGGATACCATCGGCGTAGAGGCAAAGCCCGGGCTGAGGATCACCTCTATTCCGTAATGCGCAAGTACCTGCGCAGATACTTCAGAGAACATCTTGCCTCCAAAGCGGCAGTCATATCCGATGACAACCCGCTTCTGAAGCTCAGCTTTCTTATTGACCCACAAAGCCGTAGCTGCTGCTACGCGCTTCAGGTTATCGATAGTATAATCTTCTCCGATGATGGCTCTCCAGCCGTCTGTTCCAAATTTGATCTGGCTCATATCTTTATCTATGCGATGTGCTTTAAATTATAGCTTCAAAATTAATTCTTTAGCGGATAGAAAACGCTGCCTATTGATTCCCATTTCCCTGACCTCAGCAGGGGCTTCAGCATTAGACTTTGCGATGCGGATACGGGCGATCCGTTAATCCGTGTGATCCTGTACGGAAATAGCTTCCCTCTGAGAAGCTCCGCGAGTCCTGATTTGCCGATTCTGATCTCCGTAAACGCCTTATCCTCCGGCTTCATCGGAACAGGCAACGGCTCAAACATCCGCAGATTAATCTGTACCAGCTTTTCCGCCATAGGATTCTGGCTTCTATCCCATATCTCGAAGACCTCCATTCCGGAGATGAGTACCTTTTTTGACTCTGTTTTCTGTCCGGAGTATTGTGTCAATTGCTCGGGATGCTCCTGAAAATACTTCGTGCAGGCCTCAAGAAGCTCCGCTGACTCTAGCTCATAGCTGATCAGCTTATGCTGCGCCATCGGGTGCTGAGGCTTCTTGAGGAACTCCGATTTGATTCCGTTGGACTCCGGAACGCTTTCCACCATCTTATCATCCCAATAGAGGAAATCATAGTCGAAATCGGCGGCTGTGATGCTCTGCTGAAGGGTCATCCCATATTCTCCGCTGTAATTGGGCAGAATATAGCTCTGCATAAGAAGCCTTTTGAGCGGCTTGTCTGCCTCTACATAGCCCCAGCTGAATTTATCCTGTCCTTTTTGTGTGAGCAGGGCGATGCCTTTTAGCTCCGGTCTCAGGACTCTCCCTTTGCCGGAATACTCCATGTAGAGCAATACCTGATTCGCCCCGGACATCGGTTGCAGGAGACTTTTTTCCATGGAAATGATTTCCTCAGGCAGAATGCGATGCTTTTTCTCCGGACTTTCCCATAATTTGACCCTACCCTCTTTTGCCCAGAGGCTCATATCGGACGCCAGCTCCGCCGGCAGATTGTATCCAATGGAGTCTATTTGCAGCAGAGGATTCGAGAGCAATATAGCACGATGACGCTTCCCTGCCTCCACAGAGGTATTCAGGCAGACAAGGCTGAGCCATAACAGGAAGATTCTTTGCAGCATTCCGGATCAAAATTAAGTCCGAATCCGGCTAAATATCCGATGTGCTTTTCATGGGTAAAATCCCACTATTTACCTACTTTCCTACCCTTTGATGTACAAAGCGGCTTAGATATCAATAGTTTTTCTAAATTTGATTCTATGATGAGCATAAATCATATTGTATCCATTGCGCTGATGAGCGCACTCAGCCTTGTTTCTTTTGATACACAGGCGCAGAAAAAGGCAGCATCCGGCACGAAAGAAGCTGTGAGGGGCGAAGGAATCAAGTTCTACTCCGGTCCCTGGACAGAAGCACTGAAGATGGCCAAAGCTCAGAATAAGCCCATCATGATGGACGCTTATACCACCTGGTGCGGACCCTGCAAGATGATGGCAGCCAAGACTTTCAAGGAAAAAGAAGTCGCCGAGTTCTACAATAAAAATTTCTTCAATGTCAAGTTTGACATGGAAAAGGGAGATGGACTCATGCTCGCCAAAAAGTACAAGGTATCCGCCTACCCGACGATCCTGTATATTGATGCCGACGGGAAGCTGATCCATAAGGCCGTTGGTTATACCGGAGGCAAAGAATTTCTGGAGGAAGGCATGAATGCCCTGGATCCGCAGAAAAGCATATTCGCCTTTATTGACCGCTATAAAAAAGGAGATCGTGATACAGCCTATCTCTATCAGTTGATTACGCGCACTTCAAGCGTGGATGACTCGGTGAATAAGCTCGCTGTTGAGTCCTATACCGCACAGCTTCCAGTGGAGCAGCTCGCCAAAAACGGACATTATTTCAACGTCCTGCAGGATAATATTCGTGGCATTGCTTCCCCACAGTATATGTATGTGCGGAGCAATCGCTCCCTGTTTGAAAACAGGTATGGAAAAGAGCGCGTCAATGAGATCATCTATGGAAATGCAATGGACGAGGTCTATGCTGCCGCTAAAAACAAGGATGCGAAGGCTTTTCAGGAAGCGCATCAGGTGCTGAACGATAATGCCGATGACCGCCTCAAGTCCCATATTGCCCGGGCTGATCTCAAATATTATGATGCTATGGGATTGGAAGCCAAGTACAAGCGTACTACTTTCGAAATAGCCGACAATTACGCCAAAGGCGATCCGGAGATGCTTAACGAGCTGGCCTGGAACATGTACGAGAAGTATCCCAAGGATCAGATGTGTATGGATAAAGCCGCAGAATGGTCTCAGAAGTCCATCAAGATCCACGAGACGCATTATATCCTCGATACCTATGCTCACGTCCTGTATGCGCAGGGCAAGTACAAGGAAGCTGAAAAAGTAGCCGATCGTTCTATCTCACTGGCCAAAGAAGCCAACGAAGACGACCCCTCCAGTGAAGAGCTCCTCGAAAAGCTCCACAAGATGGACAAGTAGGTTGGGGAGTGATGCTTATTCCTAAATTAAGGTTAGGATTATAACCCAACCCTTCAAGCCTATTCCCCTTCTACCACTACTTCTTTGAAGTAATCATGGTCGTGATCTGTTTGTCGTCGGGCTTGATGCCGGACTTGAATACGCCAATCAGATGGCCGTTTTCGTCGATAAGATACTTCTGGAAATTCCAGGCGACCTGAGAATCTTCAAATCCGTTCATGGATTTGGAAGTCAGCCATTTGTAGATAGCAGGGGTTTCGGATCCCTTGACCGTGATTTTCTCTGACATCGGGAAGTTCACGCCGTAATTCAACTGGCAGAAGGATGCAATTTCTTTGTTAGAACCAGGCTCCTGCGCGCCGAAATCATTGGTCGGGAAGCCGATAATCACCAGCTGGCCTTTATACTTTTCTGATACTTCCTGCAATTGCTTGTACTGAGGCGTATATCCGCACTCGGAAGCGGTATTGACAATCATAATCTTCTTGCCTTTGAACTGCGACAGTTTCATTGTCTCACCATTGAGGGTCTTAAACTCATAGCTATAGATATCCGGGGCAGATGTTTCAGCACCTGATTTGGAAGCCATCGTTTCTCCGGTCGCGTTGATTTCATTCATGGAACGCATTTTCTTTGAGGATGCAGCACGCTGTCCCTTGCCAGTGGCGGCACGCGAAGATGATATTTGTCCGGCAATCACCAGCACTACAATTCCAATACTAACACCAAGCAGGATTCTTTGAACTCTTTTCATATCCGATACAGATTATATATAGCCAAGAACGCCATAATTTCAGATAAGTTCTTAGAAGAGGAACATACCCTACTTGATCTGGAAGCGGATCAGCTCGAAGCGCTCGGGACTCTGTGCTTTTCCGAAGCTGATGAGTCCAACCCCATTGGCGAAATAGAATAGCTCTCCAGAGGAGCGGACGGCTATTACATCGTGAAACAGGCCTGCCGGAGTCCGGAAACTGTCCAGCTGTGCTACATATTCCTCATCAGATTTAGTGGCTATGACCTCATTCTTCTGGCTGAGGAGTCCGTACAGAGAATCCCTGAGGGCGATAGTAAAGGCAGGATCTGCTGTGATTCGTTCCCGATAGCTTTGGTTGGGACTGGCTAAGCGGCTAATCCTGAAATGCAGCGAAGAAAGCTGAAAGGCAGTGCGGGGGAAATCAAATTCCAGACCTTCTTCGCCTTCCTCCCCGATGATAGGCCGGCGGTAGTTTTGAACGCTTACGGAGTCTAAATGTCCGCTTGAGGAGCTTTTATAGACATAGGAGGAGCCTGTATGGGCGGGAGCAAAGTAGGCAAGCGTCCTCTGGCTGAGGTTAAAAGCGACTGTGTGAGGGTCCTTTTCCTTTACACACGATACCAGCAATTGACACATCAATGCCATCAGCACCAAACGTGCAGGTACGTACTTTCCCGATAATAGTTTAAACGTCATTTACACCTCTTAGACGAAAACCGAGGGCATAAGGAAAGTTAAAATTTATGGGGTTGAGCCGCTGGAATCGGCTTTTAATCGAATAATGGGTCTGAATTCATTCAGGTAATTGAAAAAACGTAATTTGCTTCCACAATACGCCTGGCAACCCGCTATTGAGAATCTGAGAGTATTGAGATACGTCCTGAAACTCTTAGATATGCACACCGAATCAAAATAGTATCGGTCAGAAATAAGGAAAAATAGCTC
>JBBRLW010000131.1:0-6243 GCA_038231115.1 Bacteroidia bacterium | reverse complement strand
GTCCGGCTCCGATGATCAGGATATTTCGGGGTTGCGATGTGGACATGCTTGGTTCAGATGATATTTTAAGACTGACAGGGTTTCCGCTTATGGACGACCGGATTCGATTTTGTTTAAAAATATCATTTCAAAGTTAAACAAAATTGAGTGAAAATGATGTCAGGGTCAAAACATTAAATGCCTGAACAATGTTCAGGTATTTAGGGATTCAAATTCAGGAGAAACTGATTACGATATGCCCAGGGTACTGAGCTTTTTCATCAGAGATTCATCAAGCTGATCTACTACCTCCAAAGCCTTCAGATTTTCTTCGAGCTGCTCCAGCTTTGAAGCGCCGAGGATTACCGTAGAGACGTTTTCATTTTTCAGGCACCAGGCTAATGCGAGCTGTGCCGGGCGGATTCCTGCTTCCTGAGCTATATCCGCAAACTGACGCGCCGGAGCGAGCATTTCCTCGGAGAGATTTTTATCTTTCAGCCAGGAAACCATGTCCATGCGGGTTTTATCGGAAAAATCTCCGGCGTTATATTTTCCGGAGAGGATTCCGGAGGCCAGCGGAGACCAGATGGTTGTTCCCATACCATACTCCTTATATAATGGAGCGTATTCTTCCTCGAAGCGTTTGCGGTGTAGCAGGTTATACTGCGGCTGCTCCATGGCTGGACCAATGAGCCGATATTTTTCAGCAAATTGGTGTGCTTCCATAATTTCTTCTGCGCTCCACTCGGAGGTACCCCAGTACATGACTTTTCCCTGTGCAATCAGATGATTCATTGCCCAGACTGTTTCAGAAATAGGCGTCTCCGGATCGGGACGGTGGCAGAAATAGAGGTCGAGATAGTCCACCTGAAGGCGTTTCAGCGCACCGTCGCAGGCATCGAAGATATGCTTGCGGGAGAGTCCGTACTGATTGGGAAGCTCGCCTCCGAAGAAAACTTTGGAGGATACTATATAGGTAGTCCTGTCCCAGCCCGTTTTTTTGAGGATATGTCCCATGACGCGCTCGGAGTCGCCTCCGGCATATCCTTCTGCATTATCGAAGAAGTTGATTCCGGCTTCGTAGGCGCGGCGCATTAGCTTCTCGGCGACGTCATCGGTGATCTGTTTTCCGAAGGTGAGCCAGCTTCCCAGTGATAGCGCCGATAGTTTGATTCCGTGATTTCCGAGCCTGTTATATTTCATGTGAGGGAAATTATTAGTCAATGGATATGCGCTAAACTTAGTTCGGAGAATATATGTATGTACATCATTTTTAGACCAAGTGCATAAAATACCGGACTAAAATCCAGCCTAAAGCTGGTGATAATGCGTAATACGATGCCATTAGATTAGTTGTCATATACTTATGAAAATAGATATGTTTTCGATCATAAATTCTATTAAAAATTTGCTTTATTGAATTATAATTTTCATAGATTTGTCAGGTAATCTAAAGAGTTCAGCTATGAAAACCGAAGAAGTCAACCACAATGAGCGTAATCGTATGAAGGATCGCGGATATTTCCGTACCCACTCGGGCGATGAACTGTACGGACATGGAGCATGCACGAGCTGCGAACGTCCGGCTTCTATTACATCAAAGTCACACCGCGAGGTGGTGCGCGAAGTATATGCCTACAACCTTCAGAAATAGTTAAAAGAGAGCGAATAAAGGATGAGGTATATTGTATCGCTTTTAGTGAACGCCCTGATTATCATTATTTCAGGCTATATCATCCCATCAATTCATATTGATTCGTTCGGGTCTGCTGTTTGGGCAGCGCTTTTAATCGGAATACTTAATGTCAGTGTCGGATTTTTAATGCGACTGATATTCAATGTTCTAAGTCTGGGATTGTTTTGGATCACGGGATTAGGATTTATTATAAGATGGATTGTTAACGCCATAGTTATACAGATAGCAGATAGCTGGATGTCGGGATTTGAAGTTTCCGGATTTGGCGCTGCACTAATTTTATCGCTGATTCTCAGCGGAGCCAGCGTATTGACAGAGTCGATGCTGGAGAATAGTACAAAACAGGCCTGAAGAAGGTCCACACACACCCATCATTTGAAAATAGGGTTTTCCTTATCCTAAGGAATTCCCTATTTTTGCATGATATCCTTTCCCATTATTATGGCAGAATTGAAAAACAAGAAAGCAGAGGCTTCAGCTGAGGTCAAAACCAGTCCGGCAGCTGATGCACAGAGTACTCCGGTGGCTGCAACAGCTCCGGTAGCCCCTAAAGAATCCAAGGAAACCTATCTGAAATGGTATGAGGATATGCTGCTCATGCGCCGCTTTGAGGAAAAAGCCGGTCAGATGTATGGAATGCAAAAAATCAGAGGATTCTGCCATCTATATATAGGTCAGGAGGCGATTGTAGCCGGAACCATGTCGGCACTTAAGCCCGGAGATAAAATGATCACTGCGTATAGAGATCATGCGCATGCACTCGGCGCAGGAATTACTCCGCGTGAGATCATGGCCGAGCTGTACGGAAAGGCAACCGGATGTACCAAAGGAAAAGGAGGATCGATGCACCTTTTCTCAAAAGAAAAAGGATTCTTCGGTGGACATGGAATTGTCGGGGCACAGATTCCGCTGGGCGCGGGTATTGCCTTTGCAGAAAAATATAGAGGATCAGATAATGTATGCGTTTGCTCGATGGGAGATGGCGCGGTACGTCAGGGAGCGCTGCACGAAACTTTCACGATGGCCATGCTCTGGAAGCTTCCGGTGATATTTGTCTGTGAAAATAATAAATACGGAATGGGTACTGCTGTTGAGCGTACCACGAACGTTCCGGATTTGTATAAAATCGGACTTTCGTTCGAGATGCCTTCCTTCCAGGTGGACGGAATGGATCCCGAAGCGGTCCATGCAGCTATGACTGACGCAGTCAGGCGTGCCCGTGAAGAACATACGCCGACGTTCCTTGAGATCAAAACCTACCGCTACAAGGGACACTCCATGTCCGATCCGGCAAAATACCGTACACGCGAGGAAGTAGATGAATTCAAGCACCGCGATCCGATTGATGAGATCATGCGGAAGCTGCTGGAAAATAATTTTGCGACGCAGGCAGATCTCGACAAGCTGGAAGAGAAGATCAAGGCTATTGTAGAGGACTCTGTGCAGTTTGCCGAAGAAAGTCCCTGGCCGGATGCGTCAGAGATTTATACGGATAACTACGCTGAGCCTGACTATCCGTACTTAATGGATTAATGATTAACTTCGCAGGCTTAACACGTCAATTTTAGACTTTTTTCATGGACGAATTACAGACGCCACAGGTCGAAACAACTTCCCCGGCTACTCCGCGCTACGGCATAGAGCAGACGGGATTACGCCGCTATTTTTCCAATCACCGTCAATTGCTGACTTATGGAGTCGGTGGATTGCTGGTGATTATCCTCGGGGTCCTGGCCTACAATTACTATATCTCCGAACAGCAGGACGAAGCGGTGGTCAAAATGTTCCGTGCTCAGCGTTATTTTGATGAGGATTCTTTAACTCCGGCCCTGAAAGGAATGGGTAAAGATGCAGGATTCATGGCAATTGAGGACGATTACGCCGGCACGAAAGCAGCTAATCTGGCGCATTATTATAATGGAATGATCATGCTGCGTCAGGGGAAATATCAGGAGGCAATTGATCATCTGAAAAGTTTCAGCTCAACGAGTAAAATAATGATGCCTCTGGCACTCGGTGCTATTGGAGATGCGTATGTACAGCTCAAAGACTACGAGCAGGCTGCAACATATTACACGAAAGCTGCGCGCCATAATGCGAATAAATTTACGACGCCGCGTTACCTTAAGAAAGCCGGACTCGTATATGAGGAGCTAAAAAAATACGGAGAAGCCATCAACGCCTATCAGGAGATCAGGGATAATTATCCGATGGCTGCTGATGCGGGTCAGATTGACAAATACCTCGGACGTGCCCATGCAAGTCTGGAGCTGAAATAGATAGAATTTCCGAATTTGACATACAAAAGCCGCTGAGTGAATCACTCGGCGGCTTTTTTGTTTGAAGAGAATCGTATGAGCGCCCAAAGATTTTCCCATGCCTTGGGAGATCCTGGCCGCCTGAAGGTAGCGGGATAAGTTCAACCGAGTGCTCCGGTAGCACGGGGTTTCAAAATGAGGATTCTCATTATGTTGTGGGTTCCTAATTTATTGCGCATTATTCTCCATCCGAGGGTTTAACTATTCCGTTTTATCTCTTCGCTCTTATCTGTCCGCGTTGATTATCTTTGTATCCTATGGCAGAAAGAATAATAGCCTATCGCGATGCCCTCCGCGAGGCCATGCAGGAAGAAATGCGCAGAGACGAGACTATTTTTCTCATGGGAGAAGAAGTAGCGCAATACAATGGAGCCTATAAAGTATCCCAAGGCATGCTGGACGAGTTTGGATCCAGGCGGGTAATTGACACGGCGATTGCAGAACTCGGATTTGCCGGAATCGGGGTCGGCGCGGCGATGAATGGACTACGTCCGATCATCGAATTTATGACCTGGAATTTCGCACTGCTGGCCATTGATCAGGTGGTAAACTCGGCAGCGAAGATGCTATCGATGTCTGCCGGACAGTTTAACTGTCCGATTGTATTCCGTGGACCTTCGGGCGCGGCAGGACAATTGGGTGCGCAGCACTCTCAGATGTTCGAGAACTGGTTTGCAAACGTCCCGGGACTGAAAGTCATCTCGCCATCCAATCCTTATGATGCCAAAGGCCTGCTGAAATCGGCTATCAAGGATAATGATCCGGTGGTATTTATGGAATCCGAGCTGATGTACGGAGATAAAGGTGTGGTTCCGGAGGGAGAATATTACATCGAAATTGGCAAAGCAGATATCAAACGTGCCGGAACGGATGTGACGATTGTGAGCTTCAATAAACTGATGAAAGTTGCCCTGGAGGCTGCCGAGGAATTATCCAAAGATGGTATATCAGCCGAGGTGATTGATCTGCGTACGATCCGTCCGCTGGATTTTCCGTGCATAGTGGAGTCGGTGAAAAAGACAAATCGTCTGGTTATTCTGGAGGAATCCTGGCCGCTGGGCTCGATCTCATCGGAAATAACCTATCAGGTGCAGAAGCACGCTTTCGATTACCTTGACGCACCGATCAAGCGCGTGACGGGTAAGGATGTCAGCATGGCATACGCTCCGACGCTTGTGGAGGCATATATGCCGAATACAAAAAATGTGATGGATGCGGTGAAATCAGCCATGTACCTCAAAAAATAGATTATCCGCTTGGAAAGCAATATAATAAGTCCCAACTGGGAACAAATAAAGGAGTATCAGGAGATACTCTTCAGCTTTTATGATGGCATTGCCAAAATAAGCATCAACCGTCCGGAGAAGCATAATGCGTTTACTCCGCTGACGGTATCGGAAATGATTGATGCGATGAATATCTGCCGCGACAGGACGGATATAGATGTAATTATCCTCACGGGTGAAGGC
Source organism: Bacteroidia bacterium (assembly GCA_038231115.1). Taxonomy (GTDB): domain Bacteria; phylum Bacteroidota; class Bacteroidia; order CAILMK01; family CAILMK01; genus JBBRLW01. Next base: position 781 of record JBBRLW010000131.1, on the reverse strand, counting down.
GGACGTGCTTTCTGTTCAGGCGGAGACCAATCCGTACGCGGACATGGCGGATACGTTGGGGAGGATCTGGTTCCACGGCTGAATGTGCTGGATCTACAGAAGCAGATCCGCTCGATTCCTAAAGCCGTAATTGCGATGGTGGCCGGATGGGCAATCGGCGGCGGACATGTATTGCACGTGATCTGTGATTTGACGATAGCGGCAGAAAATGCGCGATTCGGGCAGACGGGTCCGAATGTAGGCAGCTTCGACGGTGGATTCGGCGCGAGCTATCTTGCTCGGATTGTGGGTCAGAAGAAAGCCAGAGAAATCTGGTTCCTCTGTGATCAGTATGACGCACAGGAAGCGCTGGACATGGGGCTGGTCAATAAAGTTGTCCCGCTGGAAGTGCTGGAGTCGGTGACGCTTGAATGGTGCTACAAGATCAAGGAGAAGTCGCCATTGGCCATCCGGATGCTGAAATCATCCTTTAACGCGGATCTTGACGGGCAGGCAGGAATCCAGGAACTGGCCGGAAACGCTACCCTACTCTATTATTTATCGGATGAGGCCAAAGAAGGCAAACAGGCCTTCCTTGAGAAGAGGAAGCCCGATTTTTCCAAATTTCCCAAATTCCCCTGATCAGTAGAGGAATCTGATGCGCTGCCCATGAACCGGATAGATATTCTGATGCCTGTCCGGAATGCAGCGAGCTGGCTGCCTGAGTGTCTGAAGAGTATTCAGGTACAAACATATCCGCACTGGCATCTGATTGCAGTAGATAATGGCTCTGAGGATCAGT
>JBBRLW010000130.1:0-6263 GCA_038231115.1 Bacteroidia bacterium | reverse complement strand
TATACATTATCCGCTTTTTCCATAATTCCATAATCTATGGATATGATGGTACACATCTCATAGGCTTTGGAAATGTAGGGCTGTTCCTCAGGACTGAAATATATTTTGCGTCCTTTTTCAAAGATCTCTGCTATTTCGGGAAGCAGTTTTTTATAAGCTTTCAGGATGGTTCCTGCATTCCAGATGAACATTCCCGAGTTCCAGAAAAACTCTCCGCTTTCTACGAATTGACGGGCGATCTCCAGATTTGGCTTTTCTGTAAATGACTTGACTTTTGCTACCCCATCAATTTTCCGATCCTCATCCATCTGAATATAGCCGTAGCCTGTATCAGGACGGGTCGGCTGAATGCCTAAGGTTACCAGGACATCATTTTTTTCTGCAAAGGCGAATCCCTCTTCCATAGTGGTATAAAAGATATCTTCCTCAAGAATTAAATGATCTGATGGCACCACAGCCATTACTGCCTTTGGATTCTTTTCTGAAATTTTATACGCAGCATACGCTATACATGGAGCCGTATTACGGGGAGAGGGTTCTCCGAGGATTTGACTGTCATCCATATCGGGTATTTCATGATGCACAATTTCTCTATATGCTTCATTTGTAACGATATAAATGTTTTCAGCCGGACAATGTTTAATAAGCCGGTCATAAGCCTGACGGAACAAAGTTTCGCCGGTATTGAAAATGTCTATGAATTGTTTGGGGAATTTTTTCCGGCTAAGCGGCCAGAATCTGCTTCCGACTCCGCCTGCCATTATTACTCCGTAGTGATTGGTATTCATACTTATATTTTAGCTGATCAGTCCCTGCTTGTTAAGATCATGGATATGAACCATACCCAGATATTTATCTCCATCAAGGACAATCAATTGAGTTATTTTTTTGTGACGCATGATGTCTAATGCCTCGGTAGCCATTGCATCCTTTTGAACTGTACTTGCCATCTGGCTCATGATATCTTTTGCCTGTAGTGCATCCGGACGGTCATCTCTTGATAGAAGCCTTCTCAGGTCACCATCGGTGATGATGCCATCAATATGCTCACCATCTTCCGAGACTACGGTCGCTCCGAGACGCTTGGAGCTTATTTCCATGATGACAGTTTTTAGATCTGCATCCGGTTTGACTATCGGACGCTCATTATCCAGGTAAATATCGGACACCCGTAGATATAGTCTTTTCCCCAGAGCGCCTCCGGGGTGATATCTTGCAAAATCCTTTGCTGAAAAATCCTTCCAGTCTAATAACGCTACCGCGAGAGCATCTCCCAGAGCGAGCTGAGCCGTTGTACTGGAAGTTGGAGCTAAATTATTTGGACAGGCTTCCTGCGCTACGATGGCGTATAGACTTATATCTGATTCTTTAGCCAGATACGATTCTTTATTGCCCGACATAGATATCAGCTTATTACCTCCTGATTTGACAAGGGGAATGAGCAGCTTAATTTCAGGTGTATTGCCAGAATTGGATATACAAAGCACTACATCATCCTGCTGAACCATACCCAAATCCCCGTGTACAGCGTCGGCAGCGTGCATGAATATCGCAGGAGTTCCTGTGCTGTTCATTGTAGCAACAATCTTGTTTCCGATGATCGCGCTTTTTCCGATTCCGGTTACCACAACTCTACCCGTAGATTCATAGATAAGCCGTACCGCTTCATAGAATGAGTTATCAATGAACTGTTTAAGTCCATTGATTGCAGATGCTTCAATATCAAGCACTTGAATGGCGGTGGCAAGCGTTTCCGCTGAAGATTTCAAAATTTAGGCTATAACACGGTCGAAATTAGTAAAATTCCAACTATGACTGAATTTTGTCTTTCGAAGTCTCCACAATATTCCAGTCTCTTTTGACCCTTTGAAGCAGAATACCTCCGATGATAAAAAATAGTAATAAAGGAACAAGAGAAGCACGCATTGTTCCAAAGGATTGATACATGATGGCAAACATGGCCGGGCCGATGATCAGTCCCACCTTTTCCATGACATCATAAAAGCTGAAAAATGAAGCATGATCATCTGTTTCAGGCAGAAGCTTTGAGTAAGTCGCACGGCTCAGACTCTGGATCCCCCCCATCACAAGGCCAACCACGCCCGCAAGGATCAGAAATGAGGTCTGACTATTCACGAAAAAAGCATCTACACAGATACCACACCAAATCAGGATCATTATGGTTAAGGAAAATATATTTCCTCTGTTTTTGGAAATTTGAGCAAACAGATAAGCTCCTCCAATTGCTACCAGCTGAATGGTCAGAATTGCCCCAATCAGTATTGCCGAAGGAAGCTTCAACTCTACATCTCCGAAATGTGCTGCGAGGTACATAACTGTCTGTACCGCCATATTGTAGAAGAAATAGGCGATCAAGAACTTTCGTGTAGCAGGAAGATCTTTAAGTCGCTCCCAGACTTTTTTGAGCTCGGAAAATCCTTTGCTGAAGATGTTTTCGCCCTCGGGCACCACTTTTTGGATTCCATTTGGCAAAACGCGAAAGGCTACATGAGAAAATCCGAACCACCACAGTCCTACAGTTAAAAAGCTGATCCGCGAAGCCACTCCCCCAAATGCATCCTTAGCCTCCTGCATGATCTTTACAGGGTCAGCTCCCGGAGACAAAGCCATCAGTTCAAGATATTTGCTCTCCACAGGGAAGTACCATTGTGGCATCAGCAGCATAGTAAGATTGAAGATCATCAGAATAACGCTGCCAATATATCCCAGAGAAAATCCTTTAGCGCTGACTTTATCGAAGCGATCCTCGGTTACTATTTCAGGCAAGAATGCATTATAGAATACCAGGCTTCCTGCAAATCCAGCGCTGGCCAGAACCGCGCAAAGGATCCCGTATTCCACATTACTACCATTGAAGAAATATAGTCCCATACAGGCCAGGCTTCCGAGATATGCAAAGAATCGCATAAACTGCTTTTTGTTTCCTCCATAGTCGGCAATACCTGACAGAATAGGGGATAGTAATCCAATGATCAAAAAAGAAAATGATATGGAGTACTCGTACAGCACCGAATTATTCACATCCAGACCCAGGAAACGGACTATTTCGCCTTTAAAAGCAGATTTGGTTGAGGCAGCATAATAAATCGGGAAAATGGAGGAAGTAATCACAAGGGAGTACACCGAGTTAGCCCAGTCGTACATAGCCCATCCGTTGATTACGCGCGGCTGATTCTTCTGAAATTTATTTTCTTCGCTCATAATGAATTAAAAACTGCCCAAAGGTATTTTAAATCAGAGATTTATTCTTTGCTTTGGAACGGGTTTTGAAAAATTCCACAATAGCTTAATATATGCTTAACACGTACCGATATTTTCTCCTTATTATAGGATTTTTTACCGTATTTGGCGTCAACGCCCAGACGGCCGTGCGTCAGGTTCCCAATAATGCATTTAAGCTGGGCGAGAAGCTTACTTATAAGATCAAGTATAACCTCTACTTCAATATCAGTGTAGGACAGGTAGAGTTTGAAATCAAATCGGATTTCAGAGCACTTAACAACAGCTCCTGCTACCATATTACGGCTACAGGGAAAACATTCGGCTTTTACGATCCTTTCTTTAAAGTGCGGGATAAGTATGAAGCTTTCGTTGAACAGCAAAGCATTCTTCCCTTGCTATCGAATCGTGATGTAGCGGAAGGAGGCTACAAATTCGGAGAATCGGTGGTTTTTAATCAGGCCAAAAGCACCATTAAGTCAGTTAAGGGGAGCAAAAAGGTGCCGAAATCGACCATGGATGTCATCACAACGTTGTATTATGCGCGAACTATTGACTTTTCAAAGGCACAGCCCGGCGATAAATATCTGATGAATACGTTTCTGGATGACTCAGCCTATAACGTTTCCATTGAATATAAGGGCGTAGAGACCATCAAAACAGGACTCGGGAAATTCAGATGTGTAAAGCTCAGTCCATCGATCATTTCTGACCGAATTTTCAAAAAAAACAGTGAATTATTCATATTCGTAACCGATGACCCAAATCATCTCCCTATCCGGATTGAAGCAAACCTGAACGTAGGAAGCATCAAAGCAGACCTAACGGGATATGATAATCTTCTCAATAATTTGAGTGCCAAGCTTTAATGAATTATGCTCCGCTTAAATTCTTGCTGAAATGTGCTCTGCTTACAGCACTGTTGTTATTTTCAATCTCAACATATCCATATTCTGAAAAATTAGCTAATCTTCACCTAACTCAGCCGGCGGTTTCAGAAAAAGCCAGGCTGCCATCCATTGATTTCATTCCATTTCAGAATGGGGAGGAACTGCATTTCGATCTCAGCTACGGAGTAATTTCGGCAGGTTCCGCATTTTTCAAGGTTGACGAATTAGAGGAGTCTTACCATATTTCAGTGTTTGGAAGATCCTACAAGTTTTTCGATATTTTCTATAAGGTCCGTGATTTATACGAAAGCTACGTTGACAAGAAAACTCTGCTCAGCCGGAGGTTTCACAGGAATATCCGTGAAGCAGGTTATAGAACGGAAGAACAATATGATTTTGATCAGAGGAAAAATACCATTACCGTAGGCTCTAAAATATATAGCGTCAGGGAAGATATGCTCGATATTATTTCCTGCTTCTATTATGTGCGCTCCATGGATTTCTCACGTGTTCAACCCGGATGGGAGCTAAACATGAATACTTTTTTTGAGAAGTCGATGTTTCCCGTAGGCGTAAAATATATAGGACGAGGTACGATCAAAACGAGCCTCGGAAATTTCAGATGCCTCATATTTCAGCCCAAGCTTATTCCGGGCAGAGTTTTCAAAAACCAGTCGGATATGACGCTATACGTATCTGATGACAAAAATCAGATACCTCTGCGGGTAAAATCAGCGGTTTACCTGGATTATGTTTATGCTGACCTGATTTCGTACAAAAACCTGAAATATCCGCTTACGTCTCTAATACCGAAGGCGAAAAAGCATTGAGCATCTTTAAAAGAGGCTCATCAGTTTTGATGATGCCTTTATGTAAATTTGCGGGAAATTTATTGAAGCGATGATCATAGGTGTTCCTAAAGAGATTAAAAATAATGAGAATAGAGTAGGGGCTACTCCCGGAGGCGTAGCTGAACTGGTAAAGCATGGCCACTCTGTCTATATTCAGCATACTGCAGGAGAAGGCAGCGGATTTTCAGATGAAGATTACACGCGCGCCGGTGGACAGATTCTTCCCGATATTGAGTCTGTTTATGCTAAAGCAGATATGATTATCAAAGTCAAGGAGCCCATTGCTCTTGAGTATCCGCTTATAAAGAAAGATCAGCTGTTATTTACCTACTTCCATTTTGCATCAGGAGAGGAGCTTACCCATGCAATGATTAAATCAGGTGCTACGTGCCTGGCTTACGAAACAGTAGAGCGTGAAGATCGCTCGCTGCCCTTGCTCATTCCTATGTCGGAAGTAGCAGGACGGATGTCTATTCAGGAAGGCGCCAAGTATCTTGAGAAGCCAATGGGCGGACGTGGTGTATTGCTCGGAGGAGTACCTGGAGTTCGTCCCGGAAATGTTCTGATACTCGGAGGAGGTATTGTCGGAACGCAGGCTGCCCGTATGGCCGCCGGACTTGGTGCCGATGTAACGATCATGGATATCAGCCTGAACAGATTGCGTGAGCTATCCGATATTATGCCTGCCAATGTGAAGACCGTAATGTCGAGTCATTACAATATCCTCGAAGCCATTAAAGAAGCTGACATTGTTGTCGGAGCCGTATTGATCCCTGGAGCCAAGGCACCTCATCTTATTACGAGAGATATGCTGAAGTTCATGAAAAAAGGATCCGTTGTAGTTGATGTAGCTGTGGATCAGGGCGGATGTATTGAAACCTGTCACCCGACCACTCATGAGAATCCTACTTACGTGGTTGATGATGTAATTCACTATTGCGTAGCTAATATGCCCGGAGCTGTTCCATACACTTCCACTATTGCCTTAACCAACTCAACACTTCCTTATGCCGTACAATTGGCCAATAAAGGATGGGAAAAAGCGTGCGCAGATAACAGGGAGCTTCGCTTGGGCTTGAATGTAGTAGGAGGGGAGATTGTTTACAAAGCAGTTTCGGAAGCATTCAATCTTCCATATAAGCCGTTGGATCAATTTCTCGCAGAGCGCATGGCGCCTGCTGTAGCTTAGATTTCAAATACATATATTACTATAAACAGGAAAGGCTGAGCAATTGCTCAGCCTTTCCTGTTTATAGTAATATATGTATTTGAAATCTAAGCT
>JBBRLW010000129.1:0-6274 GCA_038231115.1 Bacteroidia bacterium | reverse complement strand
CTCAAATTTAGCATTTTGATTCAATCGGAAAACATAATTTAAAGATTGTTAGTATTCTTGAAACATAGTTAGTGGTTAGGAAGTAGCCGAGGTATTTGCGTAAAATTGCACATTGCTTTAAAATGGAAATCAATACTTCTGAATCAGGTCCTCTCAATCTATTTCTCAAAAAATGGGCTCACTGGATTCTTATGCTACTTTCCGTACTCATCTATTCAAATACGATCGGACACAATTTTGTCCTTGACGACGTGGCAGTTATAGGGTTGAACAAAGTTGTTCAGCAGGGAATTAGTGGCATCCCTACTATCCTCAAAACCTCTCTATTCTATGGATACAACGATATTAATGAGGGAACCTACCGCCCTATTATGCTGATCGTTCTTGCTATTGAGAAATCAGCTTTTGGGAACAACCCTATGGCTTTCCATATTGTGAACATTCTATTGTATGCTATTTCCATTGGAGGGCTATTTTACACACTCCGCAAATTCAATGAACATCTGACGCTGCCATTATTTGGCGCTACACTGCTCTTCTGCCTGCATCCGATTCACACCGAAGTTGTTGCCAATATCAAGAGTATGGATGAAATTCTGGCGCTGTTATTTTTTAGCTGCTGCCTGTACAGTGCCTACTCTTACCGGATAAAATCCGGAATATTTCCTCTGATAGGTATTTTTATCTTCTACTCAGCTGCGCTCTTATCCAAGGAGAGCGCCTTGAGTTTTCTACTGCTCATTCCCTTACTACTGCTCATGAAAAAGCATAGTGCGGATAAGCGTCTGGGGATCATTATCTCGATAATGTTACTGGCTACAGGGATGTATTTCATATTGAGACTGTCACTTTTTGGATCAGTAAGCAATATCAATCTCAAGATTGACAAGATTGATAATATCATGACGGGACTACCCTTTCTCCGCAGATTTACAGTAGCGGTTAGCATCATTGGACAGTATTTATTGCAGTCAATTTATCCCTGGCAGCTCAGTCACGATTATTCGTTTAATGAGCTTAAGCCTTATAAAATAACCGATCCGGCATTTCTGTTGAGTTTTACCGCTGTGGTCATTTTAATTGCAGCAGGTATTAGAGCAATAGTCAGGAAGCAATGGATATTCTTGGGAGGATTGTTCTTCCTGCTTTCCCTAAGTGTTGTGAGCAATATACCCATTCTCATTGGAGTAGCCCGGGCAGACCGATTACTGTTTATCCCGATTTTTGGAATATGCTTCAGCCTATCCCTGATTTTACTCAAGGCTATCAACACCTTTATTTCCGGAAGAGCCACATTGTATTTCGCCAGCCTGGGAATGTTGAGCTTAGTATATATTGTCCGAACCTGGACACGCAATATGGACTGGAAAAATAATCTGGCGCTCTATCGTGCTGATATTAAAGAAGCGCCAAACAGTGCGCGGACACATTACCATCTCGGCAATGAACTTTGGCAGCTTTCCATGAAGCAAAAAGATACAGTACTCCATAAATCGATGCTGGAAGAAGCAAAGCTTGAACTTAACAAATCGCTTGAAATATACGCGGACTATCCCGATGCTATTGTTTCAATTGGAAATGTTTTCCACGAGCTGGGTCAATATGATCAGGAAATATCGGTATTGAATAAGAATGCCGCAGAAGGAAAGTCAAGTGTTGAAATGCTCTACAATACTGCCAATGCCCGACTCCAACAGGGAGATATTACCGGAGCAATAACGTCTTATAAGCAGGCCATTGATTTAAAACCAGATAATTATGAGTCTTATGTCAATATTGGAAGTGCCTACCTTCAAGCATCCAAGCCTGACTCTGCGATTATATATCTCGAAAAAGCGAAAAAAATGAGGCCCGAGATTCCACAGATATATACAAACCTTGCCTCGGCGTATCAAACCAAAGGGGATGTTAAGCGTTGCATGCAAAATCTGGATAAATCACTCGCCATGGAACCGAATCAGGCAGAGGGATATGCCTTAAGAGGGAGTATAGAATTAAACCAGCATCAGTTGGCAAAAGCCGAGAAGAGTTTCGAGAAATCCCTTAAAGTTAAGCCCAATTATATCCAAAGCAGATATAATCTGGGTGTGGTATATATCCAGCAAAAAAGGTATAGTCCGGCTCTGGAGCAGTTTCAGGAGGTACTAAAGGTTGAACCACAGTATAGGGAAGCACTCATAAACTCCGGATATGCACTCCAAATGATGCATAAGGATGTGGAAGCCATAAATTACTACGAAAGAGTAATCTCAATTTATCCCAATGATGGCAATACTCTAAGAGCCCTGGAATCCCTCTACAAAAAGCAGGGAAATATGCAGAAGGCTCAGGAATATGGACAAAGAGCTAAATAGCTCTCAATTCTTACAAATCAATTTTCTCATGCTCTCCGGCATGATACTCTTTACCGGTAATCCTTGCTTTCAGATATCCGATGAGCTGCACTACTTTCATGTCAGGAGTATCCCAGTATTCGGCTTCTTCCACATCTACGCGAATCAGGCAAATAGCAGGATCGGATTTTCCTTTAGGGAACCAGGCCTTTAAAGACTCTTTCCAAAGCTCATCAATTTTTGATGCATCTTTAGTGACCAATGCTTTTCCGCTGACAGATACATATAAATCTGATGAGGGATCGCTGTAATTCAGGTTGACCTGATTATGCTTTCTAATCTCTTCTATCTTGCCCTCATCATCTGAAGAAAAGAACCAGATGATTCCATCTTCCTTGATTTGCTGTGTTTTCCATGTTTAATATAGTATGATCATCTAACGCTGGATTTTCTAAAAACATTCGGTACAGTTAACAATGGGCTGCAATACTGAAGCATAATTCAGAATTGATAAAATATGATGCAGTACTTGAGAATTATCTTTGCATGACATGACTATAATTATAAGATTTCTAACGACGCTCTTTCCCATTCTAATGTTTTTTGGAAGCAGCGGACAGGTAAGAGTATTATTTGATGCAAGCAAAGCAGAAATGGCCAGCAACGCTGACTGGGTTATCGATGCTGACAAGCATAATCTATCCGGAGGAGAATCAAATCCTCAGGCCATTCCCAGCCCGGCACAAAGCGGAGTGACATCCTCTACTTCTGAAACATATTGGGACGGAGGTATTTCCGCCTGGGGAATAGAATGCGTTAAGCATGGGATGAAAGTCGAAACCTTGCCAGCCTCCGGAAAAATTACCTGGGGAGATACGGCCAACAATGCCCAGGATCTCAGCCGCTATGACATATTTATAGTGGATGAGCCCAACGCACAGTTTAGCACTTCAGAGAAGTCTGCAATTATTGAATTCGTTAAAAATGGTGGAGGCTTGATGATGGTGGCTGATCATGACGGATCAGATCGCGATAATGATGGTTGGGATTCGCCTCATAGCTGGAATGACCTGATGAGCAGTAACAAAGTCCAGAAAAATCCATTTGGAATCAATTTCAATCTCGTAAACCTGACCGAGACATCCTCAAAATTGGCCGGTCTGGCTACCAATGATACTATCCTTCATGGTACACAGGGAAATGTGAAGAGCTTTGCCTATCATAATGGCACCACCATAAACATTGATACTTCCGCAAATAAAACGGCTGAGGCTGTCTTGTATTCATCTTCGGGCAGCGGATTTAAAAGTGCGATGGTTGCGCGGGCACATTATGGGAAAGGGCGAATCGTTGCAATAGGTGACAGTTCTCCCACAGATGATGGAACAGGAGACTCAGGTGACAAACTATATGATGGATGGGACGAAGCCTCAGATGGTACTTTATTAGTCAATGCTACTTTATGGCTCGCCGGAAATACAACTGTTACCCGAATTCATGAAGCCTCATTAGCTAAGCCCGAGATTCGATTATTTCCCAATCCTGCACAGTCCTGCCTTAATATCTCTGGCCTAAGCATGCCATTCCGATATACGATACTCAATCAGGAAGGGAAAATAATGCAGGAAGACTTTTGCAGAGAGGGTGTAATCAATATGAATCTAAGTATTAATGGTCTGTATATCATAAAGATATATACCGAAGAGTATGTATTTGCCAAAACTTTCCTGTTTCAGCCGAGATAGGAGCTGGAGAGAATTACAAGATTAATATCTTGACAGCTTTCGAAGCTATAAATATAATATTAGCTGTAGTGATAAATTGAACACAACATTTCAGTAGTATCCACACAATAAAAAAGCCCTGAATTTCAGGGCTTTAATTTTATAGGAAGCGGAGAGGGAGGGATTCGAACCCCCGGAGGTTTAACCCTCAACGGTTTTCAAGACCGCCGCAATCGACCACTCTGCCACCTCTCCGGTACAAAGGTACAACAGAAGCTCAGAATGTGAAATTATTGTAAACTTTTTCAGACTTTAGTTTCCAGCTTAGCCTCTTTCTTGATTGTTTCTTTTACTACCTGGACGGCTGCTTCGGTACCCTTTTCTTCGGCTTTTTCTTCAAAAAGCTTGGCGTAGGCAATCGACTGATTGAATTCATGCCCAATAATGAGCACGGTCGCATTATAATTCAACCACAAAAGCGTGATAACTAATGCACCCAAAGATCCATAAGCCTTATTATAGTTACCGAAGTTATTTACGTAATACCCATATCCAACTGAAACCAAGATAATCAGAACAGTAGCCAGAATGGCTCCAGGCAAGATGTGACGAAGTCCGGTTCTCTTCCGCGCACCAAAGTAAAAAAGTGTCATTACTATTACGAATATGGTAAAGATCATTATACTCCATTTGAAAATGCGCAAAGTACTGGTAGATATATACTTGTAAACATGGAAAAATTTCAGTACCCAGTTAAGTCCTCCAGAGCTTAAAATTATGAGAGCGACTGCAATTATTACTACCAGTCCGATGCCCAGAGTAAGTCCTACGGCAAGCAGCTTTTTCCTCCAGAATGCGTCTTTTGAGAATTTATTGAACACCGTGAGAATGGTAGAAACTCCGTTGGAGGCGAAGTATAAAGCAGATATGAATCCGACCGTCAGTAATCCTCCCCGCTGATTATCAAGTATATCCTGTAGCGTATCGGTAATACTTAGAAAGGCATTAGTTGGCATCAGGGTTCTGATGGCATACATTATCTCATCCGTCGCACCTTCAATTGGGAAAAAAGGAACGAGCGTGAAGAAGAAAATGAAGGTAGGAAATATGGCGAGGAATACATTATAGGTAATGGATGCAGCATTTAATGTCAAATCGCTTTTCTGCACTTCATTCAGGAAAAGTAAGCCAACATGATACAGGCTCACTCCACCCGTCAGCGGAACCTTCCACCCTTTTGACTTTTCTATAAACTTACTGACAAATCCAATCCTTTCGTACCAGGGTGCTTTTTCAGGTTTATCAGTCTTAGTTGGTTGTTCAATGGCTTGATCCATAAAGCTAAAAGTATTGCGTGAGTTTTTCTATAAAGTAATCCGGTGCTTTACAAGGTCTGCGACGATTCGTATCAAAAAAGACAAGTGTGGTATGTCCTATATTAATGAGATCATCATCTTTAAAAAGCTCATAGTCTAATACAAGTCTAACGGAAGGAAGTTCCCTCACTATAGTTCTTACCCTTATTTCCTCATCATAAAGGGCGGGGCGGATGTATTTACTTTTTAGCTCCAGTACCGGAAGTGCTATGCCACTATCTTCCATATCCTTGTATGTCACTCCCAGGCTGCGCATGGTCTCTACCCTCCCAACCTCGTAGTACATGGCATAGTTGCCATAGTAGAGGTATCCCATGCGGTCTGTTTCCCCGTACTTCACCCGGATTGTAATATCGTGTGCGTACATTTCTTATTTGATTTTAAGCTCGTTGAGCTTCTGCCGATAGATGTTTGCGAATTTGATGTGCTCCTGGTATGTCACAGAAAAGTGATGATAGCCTGAAAAGTCCTCACGTGCTACAAAAAACTCATACGGATGCTTTTCTGAGTGCAGTACAGCATCAATAGCCCAAACTTCCGGACTAACTATCGGTCCGGGAGGAATGCCAGTGTATTTGTAGGTATTGTAGAGGGATTCCACTTCCTTATCTTTATAATATATTCGTTTAATCAACTGATTCCGATTGTCTTTCAGCTTCAGATATTTGAGTGTTGGGTCAGCGTATAAAGCGGATCCGCTTCGGTAACGGTTGAGGTAAACTCCCGCAATGCGCGGCGCTTCATCCACCTTTGCTGTTTCTTCCTGAATGATCGCTGCCAGACTCATGACCTTGGAAGGACTCAATCGAATTTGCTGAGCGGATCTGAGTCGGGCAGCATT
>JBBRLW010000128.1:0-6276 GCA_038231115.1 Bacteroidia bacterium | reverse complement strand
CTCAAATTGAAGCAAAAATGGCCTGGATTTCCGGATAAATTATGCGGTTAATCCACAATATCAGCGTTCAGTGAAAATCGGCGTTTCTGTAATGATCTTATAATTAGCTTATTATCCCTGTTGATAAGATTTATTTCTATCCTTTGAAACGAGACTTAATTTAGCAGCGTTAATACAGGCTCCGGCAGGATTGCTGTACCTATACAAACGAGCATCAAATGAGAACCAATACCGACGTCAGCCTGAAAGAGGCCATAGATACCCTACTCCATACCTACAAGCTTAAGGGAAAGGTCTATGAGACCCGTATTGTATCCATCTGGCCTGAGATTGCCGGAAAGGTCATTGATCAGCACACGCTGGACCTCTATCTCAAGAACACGACGCTTCACATCCGTGTGGACTCCGCACCCCTGCGCCAGGAACTGATGTACTCCAAGACCAAAGTCATCGGACGTATTAACGAGTGCCTCGGTGTCAATGTAGTTGAAGATATCGTGCTGCTATAGGCTAAGAACTCAGTCCTTACGCTCCCAGTCGTTCCTTCAAATCCAGCTTGTGCTTCCGCGCGGTGTCTTTGGCGATGTCATAGCCCGCATCCGCATGGCGGATAACTCCCATTCCAGGATCATTGCGCAGTACACGGCGCAGACGTATCTCCGCCTCCGGAGTACCATCGGCTACGATGACCATCCCCGCATGGATACTATACCCGATACCAACCCCTCCGCCATGATGCAGGCTGACCCAGGTCGCACCTCCGGCGGTATTAATCATCGCATTCAGAACAGGCCAGTCGGCAATAGCATCCGATCCATCCATCATAGCCTCCGTCTCGCGATTCGGAGAAGCTACTGATCCTGTGTCAAGATGATCTCTGCCGATGACAATCGGCGCGGAGACTTTTCCTTCTGCAACCAATTGATTGAAAGCCAGTCCGGCAATTTCCCGCTCCCCCTGTCCGAGCCAGCAGATCCTTGCAGGTAGTCCCTGGAACGCGATCCGTTCCTGCGCCATGTCCAGCCACCTGAGCAGGGAAGTATTTTCCGGAAAAAGCTCGCGTAGCCTGTCATCCGTGACTTTGATATCATGCGGATCTCCGCTCAGTGCTACCCAGCGGAAAGGTCCTTTGCCCTCGCAAAACAGGGGACGGATATAGGCCGGTACAAATCCGGGGAAATCAAAAGCTTCTGTAACACCTGCTTCCAAAGCCCTCCCACGGAGATTATTCCCATAGTCAAACGTAATGGCACCGCGCTTCTGCATTTCGAGCATTAAACGGATGTGCTTTGCCATAGCAAGGTAGCTGCGGCGGATATACTCCTCCGGATTACTGCCGCGCAATGCAGTTCCTTCTTCTACGGACATAAATTGCGGCAGATATCCGTTCAGCGGATCATGTGCCGAGGTCTGGTCGGTCAGCATATCAGGGATAATGCCGCGCTCCAGCATCCGCTCCAGCAGGTCAATTGCATTGCACAGCACACCGATGGAGCGGGCTTCGCCTGCATTTTTATAGGCAATGGCCGCGTCGATAGCCGCATCAATATCGTTGATCTGCTCATCACAATAGCGGGTCTCCAGGCGTTTTTGGATGCGCCATTCCTCAACTTCAGCACACAGGGCTACGCCTCCGTTCATAGTGATGGCCAGCGGCTGAGCCCCGCCCATTCCGCCCAGACCTGCCGTCACGGATAAGGTACCTTTCAGCGAGCCGCCGAAATGCTTGCTGGCCGCGGAGGCGAAGGTTTCATACGTCCCCTGAACTATCCCCTGAGATCCGATATATATCCAGGAACCTGCCGTCATCTGTCCGTACATAATCAGTCCCATCGCTTCAAGCTCACGGAATTTTTCAAACGTAGCCCATTTGGGGACCAGCATCGAGTTGGATATCAGCACCCTCGGTGCATCCCTATGTGTTTGGAGTATCCCGACGGGCTTCCCCGACTGGATCAGCAGCGACTCATCATCCTCGAGGTCAATTAATGCCTTGAGGATCAGCGCGAGGCTCTCCGGATTGCGTGCGGCCTTACCCGATCCGCCATAGACGATCAGCTCCTCAGGCTTTTCAGCCACTTCCGCATCCAGATTATTGAGGAGCATCCGGTAGGCTGCCTCCTGGAGCCATCCCTTGCAATGTAGTGTATTTCCGTGCGGCGCCTTGAGCCTGCGCAAATCGAGTGTTTCTGATACCAGATGAGACATATCACGAAATTAAGGATTTTTTCGGCGCATCTATTTACCAGATGATGATTCCCATATCTTTATGCGTCCTAATCCGTCATCATTATATATATAGCTCCCTGATTGGGACGGGGCTACTCCACAATATACATCCCCTATGGATGATGCGGTCTTCCTCCAGACAGGCAATCAGGACATTAAATCAGACGGATCCCGCGCGTCCGTAGTTATAGCTCAAAATATACGGTGTCCATGAAGGGTTCACCTCGTACTTCCTTATATTTAATACCCATATCTCTACTGGATAGACCAAAATACTTGATGGAATCTCTTGTATACGAGCTATTATACCCAATAATCGGTCGCGAGCTTGAGGATCCCAGACTCTCTCTGATGAGTATAGGCTTGGAAATATCGATCGAGTCTGTATTAAGTATTTTCATTGGGCTTCCTGGAAAGAATAGATAGTAATGCTTTCTGTCTAATAAAGATCCATTGCTCTTTCTTTTTAACTTAACTACTGCATTGAAATAATTTGCAAAATAGAAAGTCTGTGTTTTGTTCTGCCCTGCCATTACCGTATCTGACTGATTCCAGCAGTAAAGATTTCTGAACGGTACATCTACCACAAAATACATCGCTTCAGTATGAAGATCTTTACACCGGTAATTTACACCTCCTTCACCCTGATCGTTAATATCAATGTCCCAGTATTTGGCATTGCCTTTCTGTCCATTTCCCATGTGGATGGCTGTAGCCGGGGAGTTGCTTACCGAAGTGCCATGCCCCACCACGCACTTAAATTTGATGGTATAATTGCCATCGCAGGGAGGTGTACATGAGTAAAGCAGGAAAGCAATAAAAATGAAAGCTACTGTTTTACGCATACTATTTTTTGATGATAGGTTTTAGAATTGATTTGTAAATAAGGTCACTCTTACCTACATTATTACCCTTTTGCTTAATCTGAAATAAGTATAAGCTATAGAAACAATAGTCGAAGATATTTATAATCAGCTTTACCATTTTCATTTTGATGAAATAGCTGGAAGATTTTCAGCAGTATGCTTAGATACCTTATCCTGTATATCTGAATTACGGGCGAGACCTGTGGTCATATCTAAAGCATAGCCCTCAATCACCAATCGAATATCCGCAGCACAGAGCATCGTCCTATCCGGCCCTGACCATCGATACGCGCTATCCATAGGAGTCCGCAATCCATACATCGCTGATACGCTATTTTTGTCAATACTATTCTGCATCGAATACATTACACTAAGGTACCTCCAATTGTTCATCTTTAGGTGGAAATATTTCGGCGGTAGAGTCAGGTGCATAGAGTAGGTATGTAGAGTATGGGGCGAAGGATTGCTTGATTAGGCGAGATATCTACATCTCCAAATTTCTAATCTTATTTTGTTTCTGAGTGAATTTTTGAATCCCTACCCGGGCAGTGGCGCAAAACTGAGCGTCACCATCTGTCCGAGCTTGATTCCCAGCAGCTTTTCCGCCGATCCTTTGTTAATAGCAATCTCCAGCCATCCGCCTGTGTTAACGAAGGCGGCGATGTCTCCCGCCGGGACGTCCCAGTATCCAGTCACCAATTGATTGGTGAACTGCTTGTAGTGCGTCGAAATCCGCTTGATCTCGTACCGGCTGATGAGATTCAAATCGGCCTGGCTGATGTTCGTTATCGCATTACCGAAGGTATCCAGATAAGTCACGATGCCTTTGATCACTGTATCGCTGATGACGGGCAGCTGAAAATGATCGTGCTGATAGTCTTCCGTAGGAACACCCAGAGAAAAGGGATCCACACCCCGGCATACAGATACCACGACCGGAGCCAGTATTTTCCGCAGCGGAGAAATCATGTCCTTTTGCTCGAATGGAAGCGCCAGGCAATAGTCCACCGGATTGTCCCCGACGGCTTTGCTGATCAGCCCATTATCCAGTCCGATATATATATGCTCTCCGGATTTGATGAGGACAGGCATACTCTGCCCCGCAATGGAATCAATGCCGATCAGGTGTACTGTCCCTGCCGGAAAATCAGGTGCCGCCACAGAGAGGACATAGGCCGCCTCATCAATGGCATACGGAGGCAGGTCATTGGAGATGTCAATAATCTGCAGGCTCCGGATAGAGCTGATCAGATACGCCTTCAGCGCACCCAGATGCGGATCCCGGCATCCAAGAGATGTTGTCAGCGTGACGACGTTCATTGCTTTGCAAATTTACGACTTGGGAAGCCTCAATACCTGTATCAAACCATACGCTTACCAGCTTTCCCTACCTGTATAAATCAAAAAGGCCGATCTGCAATGCAGATCGGCCTTTTTGTATGGTAGAAAATTAATTCTGAATCTATGCCTGCGGAGTCTCTTCCGTGTTCTCGGCGGATGCTTCCGGATTTGTATCACCTTCAGCGGATGCCTCGGGAGTTTCTTCCGTGTGCTCTTGAGATTGATTCATCTCCTGCTCATTGGATGCCTCGGGAGTTTCCTGCGTTTGCTCAGTAGATTGATTCATCTCCTGCTCATGGGATGCTTCCGGAGTTTCCTCAGCCGATGCTTCAGTAGATTGGTTCATCTCCTGTTGAGCAGATTCGTTTCCTTCGGCGGATGCCTCAGGAGCTTCTTCTGTTGCCGTATCGGTAGCCGTTTCAGCGTCGGATGCCTTCGCTTTAGTCGCTTTGGCTTTCTTCGCTTTAGGAGCCTCCTCGGTAGTGGAATTGGTATCCATATCCGCTGCATTGCTGTCCTCAGTGGAAGCCGTAGCCTCTACTCCAGGATGCTGCTCATCCATCCCCTGATCCGTAGTAGAATCTGATCCGGAATTGCCTTCCTCAGTACCTGATTTGGCGTTCATTTTGGCCATCGCTTCTTTCTGCTTCTCTTTGTCGTCCGCTTCCATACGCTTTTTCAACTGGGCCAGAACGTCCAGCTCGTCTCCAATAGTGTTTTTCTCCACATTGGATTTGACCTTCTTGATGTCTTTTTTGACGCGCTCTTCCTTATCCTTATTGTCGGAGTCCTCGGCGTTACGGGCAGCACGCTGCTCGTCTCTCCAGATATCTGAGTGGGAAAGGATCACCTTGCGGTTATTGCGATCAAATTCGATGACTTTGAATTCGATATCGTCATCAATTTTTGGCTGAGACTTATCTACTTTCTGAAGGAAACGCTTCGGTGCAAATCCTTCTACGCCATAAGGCAATGCAATGACTGCTCCTTTGTCGTCTGAGCTGAGTACATGTCCTGTATGAACAGACCCTTCGAGGAAGATGCTTGAGAATGTTTCCCATGGATCTTCTTCCAGCTGCTTGTGCCCCAGGGATACCCTGCGGTTGGCTTTATCTACATCCAGAACCACTACATCAATCTTCTCTCCGGCTTTGGTAAACTCGGATGGGTGATTGAATTTGCGTGTCCAGGAAAGATCGGATATATGCAGCAATCCATCTACGCCTTCTTCCAGCTCTACGAATAATCCGTAGTTGGTCAGGCTTCTGACGATTGCATTATGCTTGGTACCGACGATATATTTTTCTTCGATATTCTCCCATGGATCAGCAGAAAGCTGCTTGAGTCCCAGGGATAATTTACGCTCCTCACGGTCAATAGCGATGATTTTCGCATCGATTTCCTCACCGAGCTTCACATACTCCTGCGGAGATTTCAAATGCGTGCTCCATGACATTTCAGATACGTGGATCAGTCCTTCTACACCCGGTGCTATTTCAACAAAAGCGCCGTAATCTTCCAGATTCACCACTTTTCCTTTCACTACCGAGCCTTCCTGAATGTCCTCTCCAAGCGTATCCCAAGGATGAGGCGTCAGCTGCTTCATACCGAGAGAGATACGTTTCTTCTCTTCGTCGTAGTCCAGAACCACCACATTGACTTTCTGTCCCATTTCCAGAACTTCTTCCGGATGCTGGATTCTGCCCCATGATACATCCGTGATGTGAATGAGTCCATCCACGCCACCAAGATCTACGAATACTCCGAAGCTTGTCAGGTTCTTGATCATACCTTCCAGTACCTGACCCTTTTCGAGCTTGCCGAGGATCAGTACTTTCTG